>NZ_JBOEQF010000028.1:0-18422 GCF_050689315.1 Aerococcus sp. L_32 | reverse complement strand
ACCGTTTCGTACTGCACGGGCTGCCATCACCATCGATGACTCCCGTTTTGTACGTACAGCTCTTACTGGGTCATCTTCAGATAAAATCTTATCTGCTGCGTGAACAATTTCCACGTTTTCAGGTGTAGGCCCTTCAATTTCTGCTTTGATCGCATCTTCATCTCCATAAAATATGATGGTGACGTCTTTACGTTCAGTTGCAGCTTTTAAGCCACCCAAGACGATTTCTTTAGGCGCGTTATCGCCACCCATTGCATCAACTGCAATTCTCATTTCTATGCCTACTTTCTACATTCAATAAATTCAAAAATCTGCTCTTATTATATCATACCCCAAAGCCACTTGTAGCCTATAAGGGAAAAAGGATTTCAGCTTGAAAACTTGCAGCACCTTGGCCCTGATTGTCTTTATTTTGCCTAAATTTTTATTGCACCAATAATCCTAAGCATTGATTGTTGTCACTTGCTGGTCAAGCCATTCGGCTAATTCAGAGAATTCATTTAAATGGCCTTCAAAGTAAGGAATAAATTGGATGGCGTCTTCCCGAGCCACTTCTAAAATGACACCATCTTCAATTGGATCAGCCACCTTAAATTCTGGTAGACCAGATTGACGGGTGCCAAAGTAATCACCTGCTCCGCGTAGTTCTAAATCTTGTTGGCTAAGGTAAAAACCATCTGTCGATTCAACCATGATATTCATCCGCTGTTTCCCGTTATCTGTTCTTGGATCAGCTACTAAAACACAGCATGATGCATGGTCACCACGTCCTACCCGTCCTCTTAACTGATGGAGCTGGGCTAAACCAAACCGGTCAGCATCTAGAATCACCATATAAGTCGCGTTTGGTACGTTAACCCCTACTTCTATCACCGTTGTTGACACCAGTATTTGAATATCATTCTTCTTGAAAGCATCCATGACTTGGTCTTTTTCATCCGCACTCATTTGTCCGTGCAATAAACCAACTGAAAACTGACTGCCAAATTGCGCCACATAAGTTTCATAAATATGTTCAGCATTTTGTGCTTCTAAAGCTTCTGATTCACCGATTAAAGGACAGATAATATAAACTTGTCGGCCTTTTCTCACTTCTCGCCAAATCTGTTCATCAACTTGGGCTTGTCGGTTATGGCGAACCCATGATGTTTCAATCGGAATTCGTCCTGAAGGCATTTCCTTTAACTTAGAAACGTCCATATCCCCCATCATCGTAATCTCCAATGTACGAGGGATTGGCGTTGCGGTCATATACAGGACATTAGGTGCTTTGAATTCACCTTTAGCCACTAATTTAGACCGTTGGTTAACCCCAAACCGGTGCTGCTCATCAATCACAACCATCCCTAAGTCAGCGAATTTCACATCATCTTGAATTAAGGCATGTGTCCCAATTAAAAGGTCAATATCCCCGTTTACCAAATCGGCTAAAATTTCCCGTCGTGCTTTAGTTTTCGTCGACCCCGTCAGTAAAGCCACTTTGTAATCCGTTTTTTCAAAGAATCCTGAAATGGAGGCATAATGTTGGTCAGCCAAAATTTCAGTTGGTACCATCATAGCACCTTGAAAACCTGCACCAATCGTTGCCACTAAGCAAATCATAGCTACTACCGTCTTCCCGGATCCAACATCTCCTTGAAGAAGGCGGTTCATCTGGAAGGGTTGCCGCAAATCTGCACAAATTTCATTGACTACAGCCTTTTGGCCAGCTGTCAGTTCAAAGGGAATAGTCTGGATAAAGTCACGAAGATGGTCGTTATCATAAAGTATTTGAGCACCATTGGCAATTCGGCGTTGTTGTAATTTGCGCCATTGTAATTTCAAGGCGTACAAGAAGAGTTCTTGGTATTTCAATTGCCTACGTGCTTGCCGGTTGTTTTCTTGACTATCTGGAAAATGAATTTGCTGGATGGCCAACTTATGTGGCATGAGTTGGTATTTTTCCCGCAAAGCTTCGGGCAATAATTCCACAACTAGGTCCCCGTATAAATCGATGGCTTGTTTGATTAAATCGGTCAGCGATTTAGTTGATAGACCCTGAGTTAGATGATAAATTGCTTCAAAATCATTATCACCACTCTCCTCATCTTGGTGGTTGGAGAATAGTTTGATGCCTACAATTTGTTGTTTAGCCGCTTCAAATTTCCCATAAATAACAATTTCTTGGTTAACCTGAATATTCTTTTTTAAGTAAGGCTGGTTAAAGAAGATAACCTGCAATACCTCATGGTCGATAGCTAAGCGAAAGGTCAAACGATTACGATTGCGCCCAAAATATTGGACAACGGGTTCCGTCACTACCACACCTTTTACCGAAGCTTTGGTATTATCCACTAATTCACCGGCCGATTTTACAGACACATCTTCGTAACGGAAAGGAAAATGGTAAAGTAAATCTTCAACCGTTGAAATTCCAACCTTTTCTAATAATGCCGCTTTTTTTGCGCCAACACCTTTCAAAACTGTTACTGAATCGGATAAAGTTCGTGCCATCATAATCCCCCTTTCCTTAAAAGTAGCTAGTTATAAGGAAAGAAACCCGGTCAAACCAGGCTTCTTCACTCAAATCATCTGATTCCTAAATTCATTGGCGTATGGATCATTAAATATTAACCTGGCTCAAGATTTCAATCAAAGCGCGGCGATTCGCAAATCCGGATAAATGGTTGGCAATTAAGAAACCATCTGCATTGGTTTCTTCTTTCAAACGGCGCAACTGCATTTCCACTTGTTTAGGCGTACCATACACTTTTCTTGAAGCATGTCTATCTTCTGCATCTGGGTCACTTGTTGATACAAAATCTCTTGCTTCAGAAACTTCCATCAATTCTAAATAAGCACGTTTATCATCTTCCAGTGCATCTATCCAATCATTTAAAGCATAGTTTAATACTTCCTTCATATTACGCTTTGTAGAAGTCACTGCATAAAGGGCGATTAATACTGAAGGTTGTGGCATCCCTTTAGAAGGTTTGAAGTGTTCTCTATAAATCTTGATTGTTTCAATACATTCAGCTAAGTCGCCGGAGAAAAATAAACCGAATACCATGCCTAAACCTTTCTCCGCAATAAACTTCGCGTTACGGCGTGAACCTAGCATAGTATAAAGAGGCGTTACCCCATCAAAATAAGCAGGCATTACACGTAGCCCATGCATTTCATCTTCAGTTGCAAGATCATCATAAAGTAAACCTGCAATTTGAGAGAGCGTCTTTTCATAATCTAGTCCACGGTTAATCTGCATCCCTAATGTTTCCTGACGGGTAACTTCTTTTGGCATAGAATGGCCAACACCTGCTTCAACACGTCCAGGATACATGGCTTCAAGCACCATATAGTTTTCTGCAATTTGATAAGGAGTGGAATTATTGATAATCACCGCACCCGTACCCAACTTAATCTGCTTTGTTGCTGCACCGTAACGGGCTAATAATAACTGTGGAGTCGAAGATAAGACAGCTGGCGTTGAGTGGTGTTCTGTTAGCCAGTACCGGTCCAAGCCCTTTTCATCCGCCAGTTTAGCTAGTTCTATTGACTGCTCAAAGGACTCTAATACCGATGTATTTTTATCCCGAGGTATAAAATCTAAAATACCTATCCCTAAAGTCATTTTGTCACTCCTCTTACTGATTTCAATAACCTTATTTTACCATATGTGAAAAAAGAATAAACTGTTCATTTGTATGTGTAGAAAATGAAACGTAAACCAATCACTGTCAACAATGATCGAATTCCAGTAACCCCACACAAGCATATTGTATCTCAATTCATGACAATCTATGATAAGTTTAAGTGGATGAATAAAACACCTTTGGGAGGTAGAAAAATGAAACGATTCTTACAATATATTGGTTTAGCACTGGTTGCCTTGGTCCTTGCAGCTTGCGGAAAGCAGACGGAAGATACACAAACTATCAAAGTGGCCACCTCACCTGGCCCCTATTCTATTTTGTTTATGGAAGAAGTCGCCCCAAGATTAGAAGAACAAGGTTATACCGTTGAAGAAATTCAGTTTTCTGAATATCGCCAAGCAATGATTGCCGTTGATGAGGGTGAAGCGGATATCAATGTAGATGGTAACCGTTTGAGCACTGAAAGTTACAATGATACTTTGGGTGCTAGCTTTCAACAAATTGTCCGTGTCCCAACTGTACCTGCTGCCATTTATCCAGGACAAAAAGACAGTCTTGATGATGTTGAAGCAGGTGATACCATCGCTATCGGTACTGGGACGGTTTCCATGATGCGTGGTTTATTACTCATGGAAGACCTTGGGTGGATCACTTTAAACCCAGACGTTGAACCAGCCAAAGTGACTGCTGACGATATCGAAGAAAATCATGTAGGCATCGAAATTGTCGAAATGCAAAGTGCTGCTGTCCCCCCTGCAATCCAAGATGTTTCTTATGCCTTAGTTGCTGGATCAATTGCTTATGATGCAGGTATGGACTTAGAATCTCGTTTGGTCACAGAACAACCAATCGAGGGTCTACTACTTGAAGCCATCACCACTGCTGATAAAATGGACCAAGCTTGGGTAGAAGATATCAAAGCCATCTACCAATCAGACGATTTCAATCAATCAGTACTTGACCGTAATGAAGAAATTGGCACTGAATTTTGGCTTATCCCTGAAGAAAATCAATAGATTATTGACTTAAACAAAAGACAAAAAGCCATCTCGGTAAGGGTTCATCCCCAACCGCGATGGCTTTTCTTATATACACATTGAAGTAATTTTAGGTCTTTCACATATCGCTATGACACATTTACCCTAGCTAGCGCGTACACTGGCATACTTTATCTTCAGCAATTTGGACGCCGACTACAGCTTCCACCATATTTTTAGCTACTAAGTCTAAATTAGCCAAGTAATAATTACGGTCAGTTGCATCTGCTAAGAAAAATAGTTCTAATAAGCGGTAATTAATTCCCCAACGGCGGGCATTGTTACAATTCAACAAGTCCTCTCTCTTTGACAAGCCTAAACCGTTTCTAGTGACTAAGCCAAAATGCTTTTGAATCATTGCAATCAAATTATCATCTATGGCATCTGTTTCATAGTCCGAATGAATGATAATGTGCCCGCCTTTTTGTGGTTGAAGCGCTGCATCCATATGTACTTCAACCACCACCCAATCCGCGTAGGTCTTCATATCCGTTGCATGTTGGTAAAGATTGTCCATATAGAAAGCCACTTTGATGCCAGCTGCTTTAGCCCATTTTTCAATATAGGGTTTTAACTTCCGTACCATTTCTGCCTCAGTAAATTGCCCAGATACGGCGCCTGGATCCCCATTTCCATGTCCAAATGCAATTAAAAGGCCTTTATATTCTTTAAATGTTGTTGATTTCATCTTGTCTCCTAACCCACCAATAAATGGCGAATAGATTGTAGTTTGTCCATCAAATGACGTTTCTTATTGTAAATCGCTTGGCGGGAAATTGGGTAAATTTCAAGTAATAACTTGGTCTTCCCCTGACAAGCAATCACTTGGTATAGAAAGTCTAAATCACGATGCTTTAATATTTTCGCCGCCTCCGCTAAGAAATGCTGAATATCAGCTGTTAGCTCAATCCTCGGCCCCTCACCTAAACCATCCTCAAACACCCAGTCATCCGCTGTCGAAAATTCCTGACCACCCTGACGTGTATGCTTACGCAATTCATCCAACACCCGCCAAGCTATCACTCGCTTCACATAAGCCACAAACCGGTAACGGTCCGCCTCACTTAGCGGATCCCCATCAAAATCCTCCGCTGCTTGATATAAAGCAATTTGCGCCAACTGGTAAATATCATCGTAATAAGACTTATACACATCCACATGATACCGATTTAAGACATGCACAATCACACCATGATACTGGTCCAACAACTCCGGATACCGATACTGATCAAACATAAAAGCAATTTCCTCCCCTAAACGAGCTTAAAGTATCTTTTCATCACCTGCAGGTAACTTAAAATACGTTTATAACTGAGGAAAAGGCAAGCCCGCGCCACGCTGATTGCCTGGTATTTTTGATTGCAATTATCACCTAAAAGATAAAAACATTGAATCAAAACGGCTAATTCCCGTCAAATTATCACTTATTCAATATAAAACAATCTATTTTCAAGTCCTGGTAATTATTTGGTTTCATAAAAATAAATACAATGTTATAAATAAGATAACAAAAAGTATAAAGGCGGTAGAACATGCGCATATATAATAGGAATCTTGAAATAGTCCCAGAAAAATTCAATTGGCAAGACCATCTCAACACAATCATCGAAAAAGCCATCACTGGAAATCCCCGTCACTTCAATCAACTGCTTCAAAACATGTCCCTCCTCTACAATGTATCGGCATTCAAACTCCCGTTTAAGACAATTATTCTTTTCACCGACCAATCCTTTGGCATTAGTCACCTAGACACCATGTCACTCTTGAAAGCTTGGCATGACCAATACGGCTTCCCCGCGACTTATTTCAATCAAACACACACGCATATCCTTGATAGTAATAAGCGGTTACCGATTACCCTTGGAAAATTTGCCTTCCAACGGTTTGATGACGAAAAGGATACCAATCACATCCTGGCCTTACATAATATCAAAGTCTACTATGCGGACGCCCAGTGTAAGAAGGATACCTGGATTGAAGTAGACGACCACTTCAAATATAGAATCAATCTAAAAAATAAATATTTAAGAGAAAAAATGGGTTTTTACGCCACCTTTCGCCAACAACACTTACGATTCTTTAATCAAATGGCTTTTTATAGTCAGTTCAACCACTTCACTCACCATCAATCATTAAGCAGTCAAGCTGATGAGGATACTTTTGACAATCACCAATTTATGGTCAGCGAATCTGCCTATCAACCTGTTAAAGCCTATGTAGACTTTGGCCAGCTAGATAGTATGTACCAACTTTTCGCCAATATTCTCTACTATGTTTTTGGTCCAGAGAAATTAAAGAAAATCGCAGGCAAAAACACCCAAAAGAAGATACGCAAAATTCAAAAAGGTATTAAAGAATAGGATCAAACCCCGTACAAGGATAAGTGTGAATTAAAAAAGCTGAGCTACCATTAGCCCAGCCTCATGATTTATTATCTTCTATAACTAGATATCAATTTCCAACAAGATCGGTGTATGGTCTTGACGCGTACCAGAGTCTAGCATTTCAGATTTTTGCACTTTGTCTGCAATCCGGTCGCTCACTAACCAATAATCAATTCTCCATCCGGAATTGTTGATTTTACTTGTTTTCACTCGTTGTGCCCACCAAGTATAAACACCTTCAACGTCTCCATGAATATGACGGAAGGTATCTGTGAAACCGCGGTTTAACAAGTTCGTAAAGCCAGTACGTTCTTCATCGGTGAAACCAGCAGAAAAATGATTATTTTTAGGGTGTGCCAAGTCAATTTCTGTGTGGGCAACATTAAAGTCACCACAAGCAATCACTGGTTTCTTGGCATCTAGGTCCGCTAAATAGTTCGCATATTGCACATCCCAAGCTTGACGGTCTTCTAAACGTGCCAGAGCAGATCCTGCATTCGGTGTATAAACATTAGTCACATAGAAATCAGGAAATTCTAAAGTAATCATCCGCCCTTCATGGTCCATCGTCGTTGGTGCCCCAATTTGTGGGAAAGTAACTTCAGGCGTATAGTCTTTCTTATATAAGAACATGGTTCCAGCGTAACCTTTACGGGCAGGCTCCACACTAGACACCCACTGAATCTCATAATCCGGTACATTCGCTTCCAATATCTCAAGGTGCTTTTTCGTAGGACCCTTTGCCGATAGTTTCGTTTCTTGAATCGCAATCACATCTGGTTGATGTTCACGAATCATCTTTAGAACCTCACGTGATAATTCTGCACGCGGAGACGCACCAGTTAAGGCCGCATTTAAAGAATCAATATTCCATGAAATTAACTTCATCATTAAACCCCTTTATTCATTTTATGACTATATTTTAGCATAATCACAAACATAACCGAAATGAGATAAATGATTGCAAGTTAATTCAATTCATTTAAATACTGCGCAAATAAAGCTTCTAATAACTTTGTAGCTTCCACATTGGGCTGTACCACTGCATATTTTCCTTTAGATAACACATTATGCACTAAATGTATTGTCCCCATAGTTTCAGCATTTTCAATTTGTGGAATATATAACTCCTTATTCAAAACATCGGCAATTAACTGGGTTAAACCCGTCATCTGCGTTACACCGCCAACCAAACCAATTTTATCAAAAGCTACTAACTCTCCTAAATGAGTCACATTCACCTTTATATTGAATAACATGCCTAATATAATGGCATATAAGATTGATTCTCGACTAGCATTTCTAGTCAAATTTAATAAACTTGCTGTCGCAGAATCCTGCCAAATGGGCGCTCGTTCCCCGTTAATATAGGGAATAAATACTGCTTGGCCAATAGGTCTATTTATACAAATCTCGTTTAATTCATTAAAATCACTTTTGAAGATATCACAAGCCCAAGCTAAAATATTTGCGCCATTATTACTCGCTAAACCAATAAGATAGCGATGAGCATCTATAGCATATGAAAAATTATTTATGGCAACATTGATTGATGGAGAATCAGCCACTATGCGAATTGCGTGGCTAGTTCCTATAGAAAGAACAGCATGATTGTTTAAATCACTGAAAATGTAGTTGGAAGATACACCATCTGACGTTCCAATAACGACTTTTATAGGAATCTGTAAGGATTTATAAAAAGTTTTCACTGCATAATTGACTGGTCGAATCTTTGGTAAATCCTCTACACTTAATCCTAACTGTGTTAATAATTCCTGATCCCAATCTAAAGTGTCCAAATTCAGTAAACCTGAACTTGAAGCATTACTTAAGTCAATTGCCCATTCACCTGTTAAACGGTAGAATAATAAATCTTTTATAGAAGCTATTTTCATATCCGATTTATAAATGGATAATAGTTTGATATAGGGATTCATTGAATGTATCGGTGTCCCTGTTCGTTGATAGACCTTTTCCTTTTCTGTTTTGGATAATTGCGGTAATAATTCATGCCCTCTTCTATCCGCCCAGGTAACCATTTCTCCAGATAATTTAAATTCTCGATCCAACAATTGCACGCTATGCATAGCCGTTGTTAGAATGATTTCTAACTCTTCTATTTCATACTGATTGATGAATAATCTAATGCCCTCGTTTACAATTTGCCAAATCTCTTCAAAATCCATTTCAAATAAATCGTTTTGATTATTTATTTTCTGGTAACCTGCTTTAAAAGTATCGATTAATTGAGATGCTTGATTAAATAGATTGATTTTAGTATTTGTTGTGCCAACATCAATACTCGCGATGTAAGTAATCAATATTCTTTATGCCCCCCAAATCGATAACGCATTGCTGAAATCACTTGATTTGAGAAGGAAACTTCATGTAGACTCGCATTACGGTTCATCAATGATAAGGCGATTACAGGTGTTGGGACTTCTTCAGCTAAGGCTTCATTAACCATCCATTTTGCTTCACCTGAAGCAGCAACTTTATGTTGGAAATTGCCTAATAAAGCATCTTGATTCAACTCGTCATAAATATTATCCAGTAAGGCAGATTCAATAATCGATCCCTTAGACCAATTACCAACTACCTCATCTAAATTAAATTTATAATGACTTTGCTCATTAATTAAATGAAGCCCTTCAGCTATAGCTTGCATCATTCCATACTCAATCCCGTTGTGAACCATCTTTAAATAATGGCCACTACCTGGCTCAGGATAGAAACGGTAACCACCATCTACACAAAGGGATGCCAACACATCATTCAGTTGCTGATCCAATGGGTCTGGTCCACCTACCATCATGCAAGCACCATGTAAAGCCCCTTCAACCCCACCTGAAATCCCACAGTCATAATATCTGATACCATTCGCTTTAAATAGGTCAAAGTTAGCTAAAGAGTCCTTATAAAAGGAATTTGAAAAATCGATAACCATATCATTTTGTTTTAGAATATCTTTTAAAGCTTTCATAGTAGATGTGGTTGGTTCACCAGAAGGCAGTAAAGAAAATACTACATTCTTTTCTGCATTATCCGATAAAGCGCTTAAATCAGGTAACAGCTGACACTTATCGGTTTCTAATTGGTCAACAATTAACGGATTCAAGTCGAATCCGTTAATATGCTGTCCTTGTTTCATTAATTGTTTAGCTAAGGCTAAACCCATTTTGCCTAATCCAATCACAGTAATCTTCATAAATGACTCCTATTTTAATTCCGGCCAAAATTCGCCATTTGCTTCAATTAAGTCATCTAATACTTCTCGCGCTTTAGTAGCGGTAGGAATTGTTCTTGACAATGTATAAGCTTGCCAAACTTTTTGATAGCTACCTTCAATAAATCCTTCAACTAATAACTTCTCAGATGTTAATTGTTGGAACATTAAGGCTTGTTCAAATTGTGGAATCTTTCCTTGAGTGATTGCCTCTGGCCCTTTACTACCAATAATACATGGTACTTCAACCATCGCATCATCTGGGAAGTTGGCAATTGCACCGTTATTTTCAACAATCATAATCATTCTTTCATGCGTATTAAAAGCAATTGCACGCGCTAAGTCTACAATAAACGAAGCGTGACTATCGATATGGAAATTATTTTCTTTAGCTGTACCATTTTTAATAATATTTCTTGCCGTATCAAACACTTCTTTCTCACGGCCATCCATTACCTCATTAGCACGCGTATAATCTCTATTGGCGTGTGCTACCATATCCTCTGGGAATAAGTAGTATTGTAAATAGGTATTTGGTAAAAAGCGTGGCTCTACTGCAAATAAATCTTTAGCTTTTTTGTGCGTTTCTTGCCAAGAAGGATCTGTATGCTGGGTATCAATCTCCACTTGATTAAGATAGCCATTTTCCTTTACATAGGCTTTTACTTTTTCGGTGTAGTCAGTACCATCCTTACTTCGAATAGAAGTCCACCAACCAAAGTGATTTAAACCAAAGTAATCGACTTCAAGGTCATCTGGTGTCATCCCTAAGATTTGTGACATCCGGCGTAAAGTACCCACGGGCATATCACATATATTCAATACTTTAGACGTTGGCCGTAATACTCTACAAGCTTCAGCAACGATTGATGCAGGATTTGAATAGTTCAGCATCCAACAATCTGGTGCATATTCTTCCATCAAATCAATCAAGTCCATCATGCCACCAATAGATCGCATTCCGTAAGCCATACCACCTGGTCCACAAGTTTCTTGCCCCACTAAATCGTGTTTTAACGGTATTTTCTCATCTAATTCACGCATAGCATATTTCCCAACCCGAATATGGGCCATACAGAAATCCATACCAGTAAAGGCAAGCTTTGGATCATCTGTATAAGCAAATTCAATATCTGGCGCTTCTTCTTTTAGCATGATATCAATTGCTTCACCTAGAATTGCTTGACGTGCTTGATCATTGTCATATAAGTAAAGTCTGTCTAATGGAAATCGGTCAAGATTATCCACCAACATTCTCACAATACCTGGTGTAAATGTGCTTCCGCCACCTGCAATAACAACTGAAAATTTTTTCATTTTAATTCGCTCCTCTTTATATCTTTAACCATTCTATTTAATCTTCTGATTCGAACCCTAGTACTTGGTCGACTGCTTTTCTGACAGAACCAACTTGAACCCCGTACACAACTTGTACATTGTTCCCCTTCTTAACCACACCACTGGCTTGCGTTTCATTTTTCAAACCAGCTTCGTCAACTAAATCTGGATCTTTTAAAATAGTTCTTAATCTTGAATAACAGTTTGTCACAGATTCGATATTGTCCTTACCACCTAATAACTCAACAACAGTCAACCCTATTCCGTCACGTTCGTTCGTTGAAGCAGTCGCTGTTTGTGTTTGGCCAGTAGATTTTTTTTCCATATAGTCTTGCTTAGAATAAAGTTTGGTTTCATTCCCATCATCTTCTCGACCAATCGTTTTTAGATTCATTAATTGGATTAAAACCCTAAAGATAATAAAGTAAATGACAAAGAATACTAACCCCACCAAGATATACATTGGCCAACCAGTCTTCTCAATTCCTAATGGCACATTCATTAATAAGAAGTCTATAAAACCATTTGGACCAATCGAGCGTACGTTTAACACATTTAAAACGACCATACTTAACCCACTTAAAGCTGCATGTACAACATATAGAATTGGTGCAATAAACATGAATGAAAATTCAATCGGCTCTGTAACCCCTGCGACAAATGATGTAAATGCTGCTGGGATTAGAATCGCTTTTGCTTGTTGTTTCTTCTCTGGTGTTGCTGTGACATACATCGCCAAACAAGCACCTATTAAACCAAACATTTTAGAAATACCGCGTGCATCCCAAATCACACTTTGTGATAACTGTTGGATAGCCGGATCGACCATTTCAGCATAGTAAATATTTCTTGATCCTTCATAGACCACATCACCAATCGTTTCAATCCCACCCAATGAGGTATAAAGGAATGGTGTATACACTAGATGGTGTAAACCTGTTGGAATTAATAAACGTTCTAATGCACCATATACGAAAATGCCAAAATTACCTGCTTGCTGGATCCACCCTCCTAATGAATTAATCCCGGCTTGGAAGAATGGCCAGATAAATGTCATGCCGATTGCAAACATCACAACTATTGGAATCAACACAATAAAGGCAAACCGCGTACCACCATAAATATTAAAGGCATTATTAAATTCAATCTCAGCATATTTATTGAAAATAAGTGCAATGATTAAACCTAGCATTATTCCGGCAAATACACCCATATCTAATACTTGAACGCCTAACACCATTGTTTGTCCGCTACCTTGCAAGGCTTCAGGATCTACCAACATACCGCGCAAGTCCATAAAACGATTCATCGCATTGATAAAGACAAGGAATGCCAACATTGCAGTGAAACCAGCTTCACCTTTTTTCTTGTTAGCTAAACCAACTGAAATCCCCACGCAAAATATCAATCCTAAGTTTTGTAGAATCGTTACCAGTGATCCAGTTAGGATACTACCAAAACTCGTTAAAACTGGGTTATCTAAAAATGGCATAGCGGCTAACAAGTTAGGATTTACCAGTATATTGCCAATCGCAATTAATAAACCAGCAATCGGTAGAATTAAAACTGGAATAAACATCGCCTTGGAAAATCGCTGCATAACATCCATTATATTTTGACTCATGTTCATATTCGAACCTCCTTTGAATAAAACTACTTTACCATTAAAACGCTTACATTTGTTTGTTCTTCGTAGTTTTGAACATTTTTTCTTAAATATGAAACATTTTCCATAAAAAAAGCGTCAACCCAATCAAAGGATAATGACGCTTTGCTTACTATTTAAATGATTCTTCAATGACATACTCCAAGTAAAGAAAGAGTAAAGAATAAAAGTGGGTTGAATATACATTATTACGGTCTAAAAACTGGTTATCATCTACTATAAAAGCGATGTCTGATTGCCTGGCCAACGTATTGTCAGAGGAATGTGTGAACGATATAACCCCTTTACCATGCTCTTTCGCAATCATTGCTTTATTATTGACCAGTGCTGTTTCCCCGCTTTTTGATATACAAATTATTTGTGAAATACGGTGCAGATTATTTATAAATAAGGTGTTAGAATCCGCACCATTTGCATAATAAACGAGTTCCCCTTTCCCTAGGACTTTTTTATAAAAATACTCCCCTAAAATACCAGAATAACCCGTACCAATTACGTATAAGGCACTTTTATTTGCTTGAATCATTTGACTGAATTGCGCTAGTGCCTTTTCATTTTGGATGAAAATATTTCTCACATCTTCATTAATGCCCTTGATGTAGGTATCTAGATCTTTATTTTCAACATTTACATCCTGTTTACTCAAGTGATATATCATATCCGTAAACCCGTCAAAGCCTAGCTTCTTACTTAAACGAAAAATAGTCGACTTTGACGTGTAAGTCTCATCAGCTAATTTTTGAATAGTTAGTTGCTTAAGATTACTTTTGTGTAACTTTAAGTATTCTAAAACTGAATTTTCCATTTCTGAAAAAGATTTGTCAGATGTATAAAATTCTTTTACCATATATACCCCTTTAACTACTTAGAAAACTTCTTCATATCCTCATCCCCTTTATTATACCTTGAAGTAAGCGCTTGACCAAAATTTGAAAAAAGAATCCCCAGCTTCAACTAGAGATTCTTTCAACAATTGCCTTATCTAAACTGTCCAATCCATATCGTCATCTTCAGCTTGATTGCCCTCATTCTTACCTTGTTCAATCTCCGCTTGTTTTATCGCCACGCGTTCAGAAATCTTAAGGAATGGGATATAGAATAAAGTTGTCACCGCCAAAATAATGATTTGTAGTAAGACCACTTTCAGGTCACCACCACTCGCTAGGAAGCCAGAAATTAGTGGTGGCGTTGTCCACGGTACTAACACAATTAATGGTTCTACAAAACCAACCACAGTCGCTAGATAGCCAATTAATGCACCAATAACTGGAGATAGTACAAATGGAATCATCATCGGTATATTGAAAATGATTGGTAACCCAAAAATCATCGGTTCATTAATTTCAAATAATCCAGGTGCAATGGAAAGTTTCGATACTTCCCGATAAGGTTGGTATTTGCTTACTAAAAATACCGCAATAATTAAAGCTAAAGTACCACCCGTACCACCCATTTGTGCGTAAACCGCTTGGAATGAAGTATTAATGATATTCATTGGCTCTTGTCCATTGGCAACAGCATTCATATTCTCGTTCATATTCACAAGTAGTAATGGTTCTGTTAATACCCCATTAATTACTGTTTGATGAATACCTAATGTAAATAAGAAATTACCGGTTGAATAAATCAACAAATAGCCGAATATAGAAGAATTGACCGCACGTAATGGTTCTTGAATAAGTGTTGAAATTAAAGTCACTAAGTCGGTGTGAAAAACGACACTTAATAGAGCAGAAATGATCGCAAAGAATGATAAGGTCACAATTGTTGGAATCATTGTTGAAAAGCCTTGTCCAACTGCTGGTGGTACTTGATCACCTAAGTTAATGCTTAATTTTTTATTGTTAGCTAGTTTCATAAAAACTTCTGTAGCTAATAACCCCATTATAATCCCAGCAAACATCCCTTGAGTACCCAATTCATTAAAAGATACCACTCCAGAAACCGCTATCGGGTCACTGCCATCAATCGGTGTTGCCAATCTAGAGATAGACATCATAATAAATAAAGAAGCAGTTGCAACAGAAGTCGCTGAAATTGGACTTGAAAAGTTTTTATTTGTAGCCAATGAAAAAGCAATCATTGGTGCAATCAAGAGACCAGCGATATTCAAAGTACCATTTGTGATTACATTCCCAAAAGTTTGAAAATTGGCCAGTGTTTCACCACTCAAAAATATCGGGAAAATCACATTATTCACCAAGACGGCAAGCCCAGCAAGAATAAACATCGGCATAATATTCGCAAAAGCATCTCGCAAACTCCGCAGATGGACTTGGTTTCCAATCTTAACAGAGAAATTCGTAAATTTTTCAATAAAAGCATTGTCTTGAACTTTATTTTGACTCATGCCACTTCACCCCTATTATTCTTTATTCAAATCATATTTTTCATTGTATTCCTGAATAGTTTCCTTAAACCATTGGTAGGATTTCTTCGGTACCCGTTTCATATCTCTCAAATCATGATTGGTACGGTTGACATATACTAGGCCGTAACGTTTTCGCATGTCACCTTGAGAGGATAAAATATCAATTAATCCCCAACCTAGGTAACCCATGATTTCCACTCCGTCTTCATGAATGGCATCAAACATCGCTTTCATATGTGCTTCATGATAAGCAATACGATAGTCATCTTGAATTGGATTTTCTCCATCCCATTCTTCCTGTACACCAATACCATTTTCAATCGGGAAAACTGGTAACTGGTATCTTTGATACATTTTATTCATTACATCACGGAAACCTAATGGGTCAATTTGCCAATTCCATTCAGTTGTATCAAGATGCGGATTATCTACTTTACCTTCAACTAAGTACCAGTTAGGTTCAGTATCTACCGGGATTTCTTCCGCCGAAATGGTTGTTGAAGCATAATAAGAAAAACTCAAATAATCATTATAGTGATTTGCAATTGCAGCAAGTTCTTCATCTGTTGCTTGCCAGTCAATTTGTTTATTTTTAATATAGGTCAACACTTCATTTGAGTATTGTCCTTTTGCATATGCATCTAATAAATTATAATTAATGAATTCATCCCATTTACGAGCAGCCAAGATATCTTCAGGTTTTGACGTAGCTGGATACACCTCACTATAAGCCAACATACCACCCATCTTCGCATCAGAATTTTCATGCAAATAGTTGGTGATTTCTGCATGACTAGCCATCACATTATGCATGATTTGATATAACTCATGGACATCTTTCTTGCCATTTTCGGCCCCAGCAATCAAATAACTAATATTCGGTTCAGAATACAGGTTTTGCTCATTAAAGATAATCCAATACTTCACCTTACTAGAAAACTCATCAACCATTTTTTGACCATAACGAACAAATGCTTCTTTCACATGTTTTGAAGTAAAGCCATTATATTGTTCAGCCAGGTGAAGTGGCATATCAAAGTGGTATAAACAAATCATCGGTTCAATATCACGGGCAATTAACGCATCCACAATACGGTGATAATAGTCGATACCTTCTTGATTAAAATCACCGTCCCCGTCCTGCACCACACGAGACCAGGAAATTTGGAACCGATACATATTCATCCCTAGATCCTGAATATAATCAAAGTCTTCCTCAAAGTGATGGTAATTATCATTTGCAAAATGCCAATCACTCGCAAACTCACTAGCTTCTCTTACATCATAGACTGATAAAGACTTACCGCCTTCATTCCAGCCACCTTCAGTTTGCATGCTCGAAACAGAATTTCCCCAATAAAATGTCATGTTATTCCTCCTCAAAACATAGTAAGCGTTTACATTTATAGGTATATATTAAAACAAATTTCCAATAGGAGAAAGACATCAAACAAACTTTGTAAACGTATCAGTTTACAAAGAGATAAGCAAATTCTATAATTTATTAGAGGTGATTCTTTTGTCAAAATATACGAGCATAGCTGACGATTTACGCGATCAAATACTCATAGGAAAATATAAAGATTCAGATAAATTACCCAAGCAAGCAGACCTAGCTGACTTATACCATACAAGTAGAGTAACAATTTCTCGCGCTATTGGTATTTTACAGCTAGAAGGCTTACTTTCTACCGAGTTTGGTGGCGGTACTAAGATTAATCGAATCAATACCGAAAATCAGTTTTTTGACCATATGATTAATACCCCATCTGGCGCTAGTTATAACTACGGCGGCAAGGGTCAGCTAACTTCTACCATAGTCTCTTTCGAACAACGATTACCTGTAGACTTTGAGCAGCAAAAACTACATATCAAAAAAACGGATGAAGTGTATGATATCATCCGCGTGAGAAACTTAAATGGTCAGCCATTTATTATCGAATATACGATAATGCCAGTAAAAGTGATCCCTAATATTACAATGGAGATATTAAGTGATTCTATCTATACCCATATCCAACACACTTTAAATCTTGATTTAGGCAAATCTTTTCGTATCATATCAGCAGATGAAGCAGATGCATTTGATAGCCAATATTTACAAACGGAAATAGGAAAACCAATCCTAGAAATCGAACAAGTCGCTTTTCTAAAAAATGATATACCCTTTGAATATTCCCAAACTCGTCACTTATATAACAAAGGGCGTATTATTTATGTAGAATTATATCGATAGAAAAAAGCCACCCTAGCTGGATGACTTTTGACTAGCTTATCAGTCTTCATCTACCCAATGGTAAAGGAAGAACATGTAGCCCCAAAATTTCTTAATTTCACGGAAACCGCCAGCTTTTAAATAACTAGGCCCCTCATTCCATTGCACGTTTTTACCATCAATTTCACGATATGAAGCCACATAGGTTAAGTCAAAACCGTAATGACGGTTTTGTCGTTCATAAATCATTTTGGTACGTAACATATGATAATCAGATGATGTAATAATTGCTGAGTCGTAGCCTAAATCTGTCATCATTTGTATGGTAGGAAAACCACATCCACATCATACTCAGTGTTCATGTATTTAACAAACTGTTTATAAGCATCTATTTCCTCTTGGATAACCTCTATTGGCTGATAGGTTTCAATTAAAATGTACCGGTCTAAATCTAACTGAATCATAGGTGATAGTTCTCGCAATTCAGGTTGAATGAATAACAAATCATCCGGAATAAAGGTCACTTCATGGTGGGTAGCCAATTGATCAAACC
>NZ_JBOEQF010000027.1:0-18562 GCF_050689315.1 Aerococcus sp. L_32 | reverse complement strand
TCTCTACTTCTTCTAGGTAACGATTTTCTTTATTTATACAATCGTTTGTGGCCTTCTACCCCAGCTAATTGGAATTGCTCTTCATCTTCAGATAAGACTAATTGACTACCATCTGTTGGTAATTCTTCTTGGAAAATCAATTCGTAGTCGGCAACCGATAGTTGGACGCGGTTATCTAACATGGCTTGATGACTTTCGTCAGCTAACATGTCCTTGAAGCCTTCCACTAAAGTAATAGAGAAGAACTCACCTACTGCGCCTGATCCGTATGAATAAAGGCCAATAGTATCACCTGCTTGTAGGCCTTGGCTTTGATCCAATAGGGAAATTAAACTTAGATACAATGACCCAGTATAGATGTTTCCAACCCGTTTATTGTAGACGCGGCTGGCTTCAAATTGGTCTGTTAAGGCTGCTTGTTTAGCTTCGTCCACTTCTGGCAATAATTGACGCAAGCCCTTTAAGCCCATTTTTGAATATGGTAAATGGAAGGCTAAAGCCTTAAAGTCATCTAAAGTTTTATTGGTCCGTTTTTTATATTCAGTCCACACTGTCTCTAAGTATGATAGGTATTGTTCATTAGAGAATTTACCATCCACTTGGGCATATGTAGAATAATTTGGACGCCAGAAGTCGTAAATGTCCCCTGTGTAAGAAACGGCATCGTCGTTAATGACTGCAACGCGTGGGTCTTTACTAATCAACATAGCTACTGCACCTGCACCTTGTGTCGATTCTCCTGAAGTATTCAAGCCGTATCTAGCTATGTCAGTTGCAATCACCAACACTTTTGACTCTGGATGACGAGCGATATGGGATACAGCAGTTTGAAGACCAACAGTTGCTGCATAACATGCCTCTTTCATTTCAATAGCACGAGCAAAAGGGTTAATCCCTAAAAGCTGGTGCACATGGACTGCCATTGCTTTTGATTGGTCGACACCTGATTCTGAACCCACAATAATGAAATCAATTGCCTCTTTATCTTCTGCTGTTAAAATTGGCCAAGCTGCGTTAGCTGCCATTGAAACTGGATCTTGGGTTAAGGGTGCCACTGCTTGCTGGGTTTGACCTAAACCAATTGTAAACTTCGCTGGCTCAACATCTCTAGCTTCAGCCAGTTCTTCCATATCCACATAGACATGTGGTGTGAAGAAATGTAGTTTATCTATACCAATATTCATATTCGTTACTCTCCCAACATCATTTTTTATACGTATAACGTAATTTATCACCTATCATTTTATCATAGTTTCCCCTCTCTATCCGCATTTGTAGCATTCTTAGGAAATTCTGAACATATTTTTTCATGAAAAAAGAGAGACACGACGAAGTTGTCATGCCTCTCCTAGATGGAAACTGTCTGGTCAATTGGGTGAATACTTTAGTTACAGGTCATTATTTGTCAAAATGTCTTATTTTGACACGACGTCAGCAGCGTCAAAATACGCTACTGCGTTGTTGTATGAAACGTTAGTGATTAATTTTTCTAACAATGCTTCATCATTAGGAATTTCACCACGTTCAACCAAGTCACCAATGTAGTCGCAGAATAGACGACGGAAGTATTCGTGACGAGTATAAGAGATGAATGAACGAGAGTCAGTTAACATACCAACAAAGTTCATTAATAAGCCACCTTCAGCTAAGGCTTTGAATTGTTTCAACATACCGTATTTAGTATCGTTGAACCACCAACCTGAACCTAATTGAACACGGCTCTTGATGCCTTTGTCATTAGATTGGAAGTTAGCTGCAGTTGTTGCTGCTAAGTCAAAATATGCTGGGTTTAATGGGTAAAGAATTACTTTAGGCAATTCGTTTGTCTTATCCATTTCGTTTAATAAACCGTTTAAAGCTTCAGCAACGTGTGTTTGGTCGTTGATTGAGTCTAAACCAGCGTCTGGACCTAATTGTTTAAATAGGCGCTCAGAGTTGTCACGGATTGCACCGAAGTGGAATTGCATAACAAAACCTTTAGCATTGTAAATTTTACCTAATTCACGTACCAATGCAGTTTGGAATTGGCCATATTCATCATCTGAAATTGCTTCACCGTTTACAGCTTTTGTAAAGATTGCTTCTGCATCTTCAGTAGTCGCTGGACGGAAAACTAATTTCGCTAAACCATGGTCAGAAATGTTTGAACCGTGATCAGCAAAGTATTGAATACGGTCTTCTAAAGATGCCACTAATTTAGCGAATGAATCAATTTTAATGCCGTTCGCTTTTTCCATTTTTGGTAAGAAGTCGATGAATTTTTGTTCGCCAACTGCGAAAGCTTCATCAGGACGGAAACCAGGAACAACAGCAACATCAAATGTATCGTCTTCCGCAATTTGTTTGTGGAATTCTAATGTGTCATATGGGTTATCTGTTGTACAGATAAATGTGACATTAGAATTTTTAATTAATTGACGCGCAGTTAAGTTTTCGTCTTTTAATTTTTTGTTTGCTGCATCATAGATTTCTTTCCAGTTATCACCAGATAACATTTCGTCAACATCAAAGTAACGTTTTAACTCTAATGCAGTCCAGTGGAATAATGGGTTACCTAATGTATTTGGAACAGTTTCAGCCCATGCTTGGAATTTCTCTTCATCTGAAGCATTCCCGGTAACTTTCTCTTCTGGCACACCCATTGCACGTAATCCACGCCATTTATAATGGTCGCCACCTAACCATAATTCGGTAATATTACTGAATGTATAGTCTTCAGCGATTTGTTGTGGTGATAAGTGACAGTGGTAGTCAAAAATTGGTTGGTTTTCAGAATAAGTATGGTACAAATGTTTTGCAGTTTCACTTTGTAACATAAAGTCTTCATTAATAAAAGCCATCTTGTAAAGATCTCCTTTCGATTGAAAAATAGTTGACTAACGACTTACATCGAAGCCTTCATCACTATTCATTAATTGATGAACATCGTTTAAAGTCACAATGCCCATGTCTCCTGGAATGGTATGTTTCAGTGCAAATGTTGCATTGGCAAATTCAACGCATTCCTGAGGCGTATAGTTTTCTGAATTAATCGCGTATATTAATCCAGCGGCGAAGGCATCGCCTCCACCAATACGGTCAATGATATCTACGTCAAACACTTTTGAAGAATATAGTGTTTTATTCGCATACATATAGGATTGTAAGATATTACGATTCGCGTTGATTACACGACGTTTTGTCAATGCAATCGCCTCTAGGTCATAATAATTGCAAATATATTCAAGCGTATCATCTAGATTATCGAAATCATATGGTCGCTTGATATTATTAGCATCCTTATAGTCATTGCCGCCTTCATCCGGAACGAATAAAGGTTCAATACCAAAGCAAATATCTGCATACGGTAATAATTCTGCCATTTTTTCACGAGCAACTTCAAAGTCCCATAGACTTGCACGGTAATTTAAGTCTAAAGAAACTTTTAAACCGCGTTTTTTAGCTTCTTGCATAGTTGCTTTGGTTAAATCAAATAAATTATCTGATAACGCTGCAGTAATACCAGAAGTATGAAACCAGTTTGCATCTTCAAAAATCAGATCCATATCATAATCATTGATTGTAGATTCTGTGAAAGCAGAGTTCTTTCTATCATAGACAATCTTAGACGGTCTAATAGAATACCCTTTTTCAGCAAAGTAAATACCTAAACGGTCACCTTGACGTAACATGTAGCCAGTATGTACCCCGTTTTTTCGCATAAATTCAATGGCGCTGTTCCCTAATTCGTTATCAGGAACGGCTGTGATAAAACTAGCCCACATACCTAAATGCGCTATAGTAGATGCTATATTTGCTTCAGACCCACCATATGTGACTTCTAATTTTTGAGCTTGAGAAAACCGTTCGCTATCATTTGTTGTTAAGCGAATCAAGATTTCCCCAAGCGTCACAACCTTTTTGCGCATATTATTTTCCGCCTTGGATTTCTGCTAATTTATCAGCAAATTTTTGTGCTTCTTCACGACAAGAGTCAGCTCCGTCAGCTTTGTAACGTTTAGTTAAAGCTGAACCAACACCAACTGCCCATGCACCATTGTTGATCCAAGTTTCCATGTTGTCGATGTTAACGCCACCTGATGGCATCATTTCAACTTGTGGAAGTGGACCATGAACATCTTTAATGAATCCAGAACCTAATACACCACCTGGGAACACTTTAACGATTTCGCAACCTGCAGTTAATGCTTGTTGGATTTCAGTTACAGTACCACAACCTGGTAAGTATGGAATTGTGTATAAGTTACAGATTTCAGCAATTTCAGGTACCCATGTTGGTGAAACGATGAAACGTGCACCATTTAAGATTGAGATACGTGCAGTAATTGCATCTAGAACAGTACCAGCACCTACAACCATATCAGTACCTTCAAATTCTTCTGATAAACGAGCCATTACGCGCTCAGCACCAGGAGTTGAGAAAGTAACTTCGATGTTTTTAACGCCACCTTCGTAAACTGCTTTAGAGATTTCGTAGCCTGCTTGTTCAGATTCGCCACGTACTACTGCGAATAAGAAGTTTTTTTGCATTTGTACAACTGTTTCAGCTTTATTTGCCATTTTTATTCCTCCTAAATTGGGTGTATTTTTTTAATTGATGGAATTATGCGTCGTATTTTGCTAATAAGTCTTGGAATTCACCAATCACTTTATCTTGATATTCACCAGCATATTCTTTGTTGTTGAATTTAGCTAACGCTTCATTACGTAGACGATCCCATGAGAATTCTTCATTTCCAAATAAGATTGGGTAGTAAAGAACGCCATTTGTTTGAGCTGCTTTCAAATCACCAGGTGCGTCACCAACCATTAGGATTTCGTCTTTTGCATAGCCATGTTTCAATAAATCAGCAATTGCATCTGCTTTTGAACCAGCTTCTTGACCGTAAATAACGTCAACTGAAGGCATCAAGTCATGACGAGTCCATTCTGATTGTAAAGCTTCAGAGTTAGCTGAAGAAACGATTGCTACGTCTCCTGCTTCTGCTAATTTTTCTAAACCTTCTTTAGCACCAGGGAATGGTTCATCGCGTCCAGTAAGTTCGGTATGAATACCTTCATTTACTTTGTTAGACCAGTCTAAAGCTGCCACTAATGAAGGCTCTTCATTTGCTTCGATAGCTTCTTTTAATGAAGCATTTGATAATGAAGATGCTGAGTTAGCCCAGTCACGTAAAGCATCAATATTCATGATTGATTCACCAGCTGCAGTAGCGTTATCTAAACACATTACTAAAGCTGTAAAACGGTTTACACCACGAGTAGATGAGAATAAGTTTACGCGGTTCCAGTCTTCTTGGAACGCTTCTTTGTTTTCGATACCAAAAACATCTGCAGCAATTGGTCCGAAGAACTCAAAATGTTTAACGTTCATTGTATCCATTGCACAGCCATCAGAGTCAACACAAACTAAGAATTGGTTTTGTTTTGTAAATTCATTTGGTAAAACTGCCATTAATATTCCTCCTAAATTTAAAAGAAAAAGGGCTTTGAGCATTGATATGATACCCCTGCCAAAGCCCTCCAGTTATTTTGTATGTGTATTATTTAATTTAAAAATTAAACACCAGCGTAAGCAGCGAATCCACCATCGATTGGTAATACAACACCGTTTACGAAGCTTGCTGATTTTTCGTCAGCTAAGAATAATAAACCACCTAATAACTCTTCTGGTTCACCAAAGCGACCCATTGGCGTACCGTTGATGATTTTCTCACCACGTGGTTTCAATGTTTTGTGGTCTGCTTCAAACATCATGTCAATGTTTTGGTTAGATACTAAGAAACCTGGAGCGATTGCATTAGCACGAACGCCAACATGAGCAAAGTGAACTGCTAACCATTGAGTAAAGTTAGAGATTGCTGATTTAGCACCTGAGTATGCAGGGATTTTCGTTAATGGTGTGAATGCGTTCATTGAAGAAATATTGATAATGTTCGCACCTTCACGGCCAATCATGTCTTTAGCAAAAACTTGAGTTGGTAATAAAGTACCTAAGAAGTTTAAGTTAAATACAAATTCAACACCTGATTGGTCTAAGTCGAAGAAAGTTTTTGTTTCTTCTGGTAAGTCTAATTCATGGTATTCGTTGTCAGTAGTTGCGCGAGGGTTGTTACCACCAGCACCGTTAACTAATACGTCAGTACCACCGAATTCAGCATCTACAGCCTCTTTAGCTGCTTTGATTGAATCGATTTCTAATACGTTACATACTACAGCGATTGCTTTACCAGGGATGTCTAAAGCGTTGATTTCGTCAGCACGTGCTTGAGCTGCGTCACCGTTTAAGTCTAATAAAGCAACGTTAGCGCCTGCTTGAGCAAAAGCTTCTGCAAATTTAGAAACTAATATACCACCAGCACCTGTTAATACGACTGTTTTACCTGTAAAGTCATGAGCAAATTGGTTTACCATTATTCATTACCTCTTTCTTATCTACTGGAAGTCCAGTAATTCATTGTCTTTGTTACGGTTAATTATTTAGTAGTACCAAAGTTTGGTGTTTTACCAGCAGCTTTCATTGCAGCTTCATATAAACCGTTGAAGTAAGTAGCACCTAATGCGCGGTCATATAAACCGTAACCTGGTGTTACTGTTTGGTCACCCCAAATACGACGACCGTGGTCTGGACGTAATGCACCTTGCCAGTCATGGTCAACTAACATTTTGATTACTTCGTACATGTCGATGTCACCAGCTTCAGATAAGTGAGCTGTCTCTTGGAAGCCCCAGTCTCCACGTTTAACGTTACGAGTATGCATGAAGTTGATACGGTTACGTTCTAATGCTGATTTAGTCATTGCTAAAACATCATTTTTAGGATCAGAAGCGTAAGAACCAACACACATAGTAATACCGTTGTATTCTGAATCATAGATGTCTAAGAAACGAGTAACTGCTTCTTGATCAGTGATGATACGTGGTAAACCAAAGATTGAGTATGGAGGGTCATCTGGGTGAATAGCCATTTTTACGCCAGCAGCTTCTGCTGTAGGCATGATAGCTTTAATGAAGTATTCTAAGTTTTCCCAAAGTTTAGCTTCATCTACGTTATCACGGTAGTAGTCTAAAATAGCTTTCATTTCTTCTTTAGTGTAAGAAGAGTCCCAACCTGGTAATGAAAGTTCACCTTCAACTGGATCCATACGTTCAACATCTTCTTTGATGAATGCTAACGATTTAGAACCATCTGGTAAGTCATGGTTTAAGTCAGAACGAGTCCAGTCAAAAACTGGCATAAAGTTATAACATACAACAGGAATTCCTGCTTTACCTAAGTTAGTTAAAGTTGTTTTGTAGTTTTCGATTAATTGGTCACGGTTAGGTTTACCTTGTTTGATATCCTCATGAACCGGTACTGATTCGATAACTGAAATATGTAGACCTGCATCTTCAACATCTTTCTTAAGTTGTTCGATACGCTCCATTGGCCAAACTTCCCCTACAGGAATATCGTAAACCGCTGTAACGATACCTTGCATACCTGGGATTTCACGGATTTGTTGTAATGTAACAGGATCGTCCTGTCCATACCATCTGAAACTCATTTCCATAGTATAATACTCCTTTTTGTGTGATATAAATTCGCACTATATGTTATGAGCAATCGCTTACGCTCATTCAACTACATTCTACATAAAGGGTAGCGCTTTTTCAAGGGCAAAATGGCAATTAATGCAATTTTTATTAAAAAAATGTAAGGGGATTCATATTCAATAGCTATCACTTTAAACTTTTATCTTTTTCATGGTATAATTAAACATATCAAAAAAGTTATTTATTTAAAGGGGGGTTAGGCATATGCCAACTAGTAAGGCACAAAAGAAAAGAAACCGTAAAATCCTATGGTATCTAGTCTTAATCATTTTCACTATTGTACAAGGTTTTCTGATTTCAGATGATGATCAGGCATAGTTATTTGAATCATTTATCTTTTAAAACGTCAAAAAAAGTTTTTCACTTTTTTTGACGTTTTTTTTATAAATAACAGTTTGGAGCAACATTTGCAATGATATGATGAGTTTAAGGCAAAAATGATGCACAAGCTCAACGGTTTAAGATGGAACCGTTAGCGCAAAATTGAGCACCAAAAATATAATGATCAGTTTGTAAAAGTTCTTATTTTCTAGTTATATGGCATCCATGAACTTCTGTTAACCTTTTTTATCTTGCAATTATATTCATTCCTTCATTAAATAGGTAAATATAGAAAAAAGCGAGCCAAGGAAAAATAGCTTGGCTCGCTTTTCTATTAAATACTACTTATTAAATTCTACGACTTGACCATCTTTGGCCATTAAGACTTTGTCCGCTATTCCCAAGAATAAGCCATGTTCAACAACACCGACCATTTGAATCAAATCATCAGCCAACTTGACTGCGTCTTCTATTTTTTCTAAATGAAGGTCAATAATAAAGTTACCTGAATCAGTTACAAATTTAGTGCCATCTAGTGATAAACGGAATGTTGGCGCATAGTTTTTATCTTCAAATGCATACAATAAGTGTTGACTAGCTGCTGGAATTACCTCTACCGGTAAGGGAAAGGTCCCCAGTTGGTCTACTTGCTTGCTGTGGTCACAAATCCAAATGACGCGTTCACTATTCACTGCAATAATTTTCTCAATCAGGTGCGCACCACCGCCACCTTTAATCCCATTTAATTGTGGATCAAATTCATCGGTGCCATCTATTGTTAAATCAATTTTAGCCACATCATTTAATGAAGCAATAGGAATATCTAAATTAGCAGCTAATTCGGCTGATTGAATGGAGGTTGGTACACCAGTAAAGGCTAAGCCCTCCTCTTTCATCCTTCTGCCTAGTTCTGTAATCAGGTAATAGGCTGTTGACCCTGTTCCTAATCCAACGACCATACCATCTTCAACGTATTGGGCTGCCGCAACCCCAACGAGTTCTTTTTCGTTCACCATATGACTCCTTTGTCTGGCACCTTATCCTAATTGGTCTGCTTGACCAAGTTGGATAAAGGCATCTGTATATAGTTTTAATAGTTCTTCTAATGTATCCATTTCGATGTATTCATCAGCTTGGTGCGCTACATGTGCGTCATGCTGGAAGTTCATCCCAAATGACACGCAATTTGGCATTACTTTACTATATGATACCCCACCAGAGATAATCGGTTCAATAGCGTGGTCTGGGAAATGTTTGTGGAAAGTATTTAATAATAATTGGTTTGCTGGTAAATTCACGTCAGACAGAATTGGTGCTGTATCAAAGGATTTCACAAATGGAATATCCGCGAATTCTTTGGTGAAGGCGGCTGTCAATTCTGGTTCGGTAATATTGGTTGGGTAACGAACATCGATGGTAAAGGCAATCTGCCCGTCTGCCGTTTTCTCAATAACGCCTTGGTTTAAGGTCAATGGCCCCATAATATCGTGGTTACGGGCTACGTTAAATCCTGACCCATCATAAGGACGAAATAGGCGTGTCCACTTGTTGGCCAAGTCATCTGAATAGGTATTGGCGATGATTTCAAAACCACGGGTGATTGCTGAGTCCCCTGCTTCAGGCGTTGAGGCATGGGCAGAAATGCCGTAAACCGTTAGGATGGTTTCGCCGTTTTCTTCTTTGATAGCGATTGGCCATTGTTTGTTATTAGCATAAGCTTCTAAACCAGGATTTAAGGTGTCAGCGATGACAAATGTCGCTTCTGATGGCACTACATTTGACCCGGCCCCACCAACTACACTTTTTATGATGGTACCTAGCTTTAAATCGCCCTTGAAGTTCCAAGTTGTGGCCCCTTTTTCCCCGATTTGTAGTGGAAATTGCCCGTCTGGTGTGATGGCGAAGTCAGGTGCGCCTTCTTTGATCACGTATTGCGGGATGTCCGTCATGTCCGATTCTTCGTCAGACCCAATCACGATACGGATGGTATTTTTTAAGGGAATTTGGTAGTCCTGTAAGATTTTAACGGCATAGTATGACAAAACGGCATTCCGTTTCATATCTGATGTTCCGCGGCCGTACATACGACCGTCGATAATTTCAGCGCCAAATGGTTCTTTTGTCCAATTTGACAAGGCCCCTACAGGTACGACGTCAATATGACTAGCAACATCCACTCGGTGGTTAGTCCCCGCATTTTGGGGTTCCATGTGAACGGTATATGGGTAAACATCCCCAACCTTCATGTCGTCACGGACAGCTAAATCGTGCATAAAATCTAGTGCTTTGCGGACTTCAGGTCCATAAGGTGCATCTGCTGTAGCCGCCTCGTCATCGCGAATAGATGGGATGCGGACCAAACCTTGGATGTCTTCGATCATTTGTGGTATATATTGTGCGAAATCTATTTTATCTAACATGTTATTCTCCTAGTTTTTCTAAATTTTGTGTGTTATATATGACTGGGCTAAATGATGAAATAACGGGCAATTAAGCCGAATATCAGCAGATGAATCGGGTAAATCCAATACAGCCATTTGGCGTTGTAACGGCCCCTTAATCCATTGTAGCAGTAGGTCATTACGAAAGATATCGGTGCAGTCACTTCCCATAGCACGAGTACAGCCCCAGCAAAGGATTGGATGAATCGTTGATCTCGGGTGATATAAAGGATACCAATTAAAATAACGCCAAACATGCCGTAATCCGTATTGAAATACTCTGCAGCGATTGCTAATAAGACAATAGGGATAATACCTAGCCATCGGTATTTCATTATACTAGCCAACCAGATTGCTAATAGTCCCAACAATAAGGTAAAGAATACATTTTGATAGGCCAAATCAAAAAATTGCTGACTAATGGCTAGGTTAAAAGGAATTTCCGATATCAAGGCAAAAATCCCTAACCTTATAGCATATTTTTGTTTATTAGAGGTATGGAAGAAACCTTCAACCAATAGGAAACAAAATATCGGAAAAGCAATCCGCCCGATTAGCCGAAAGCCGGTATAAGCCGTATAAGCCAAGGAATAATCAAAGGTTTCCAGATGCCCACTATTTAGTAAAGGCAGTAAAATGGCTGCACCCAGGTGGTCAATAATCATGGTGACCATGGCAATCCATTTCAAGGCAGATCCCGAAAGCCCGCCCTGTTTATTTTGTGCGTTCATTGCTTGATCCAAGCGGCCGCCTCCTTCTTTGCACGATTTTCATGATGCTGTTATTTTATCATAGTTTTTTCATTTTTCTTTATTTATCACATTGATTGAGCAAAGAAAAAGGCCGAGAAAAAATCCCGACCCTTGTTGATATTAAAAAATTATCGAACACAGACATGTTTTTTCAAAGTAATCCTTCTTTAAGGCTAATGCTGACGCTTTTTAGCAAGCCTTCACAGTGACGGAGGATAATCCCGTTTCCACCGCGTAGTCGAGTTCAATAGGGCAGTCAGATCGCTACTTCAGATTAGTTTGCATCCCACTTTGTGTGATACGGCACTAATTTTACAGCCCTATCCCCCTTAACGCCCTGGCTCGCATCCTGGTTGAAAGGCTATGATAGAGAAAGCAAAAGTCAACTACTCGAACTGTGCTATGCCGGTGTTTTTAAAGCGCCATCTTTTGCTATGGCCTTGTTAGAACGTCGGATTGATAGGTATTTTGAAAATTTAGACAAGGTATAACATACCAACCAATATAGGAAGGTCATGATCACAAACATTGGAATCACATATGCTGTATTTTGGTTGTAGATAATCTTCGCATTATGAGTCAATTCTGGCAAGGAAATAATTGTCGCAAGCGATGTATCCTTAATCAAGGCAATCAATTGTGACACAATCGAAGGTGCCATTGACCGCACAGCTTGTGGTAATAAAATATATATCAAGGTTTGAACACGGGTTAAACCGGTTGAAATACCAGCTTCTGCTTGCCCTTTTGGAATAGCATTCAATCCCCCACGAATAATCTCTGAAATCATGGCAGATTCAAATATGGTCAAGGCCCCAACTGCTGCCCAGAAAATATTTAAGCGAATTCCTAATTGTGGCAAAGCAAAATAAGTAAAGAAGATAATCAATAGTAAAGGTAAGTTACGAATAATATCGACAACTAGCCCTAAAGCTTTAGATAAAATTGGAATCCCCATAAAACGAACAACCCCAAAAATACCACCTAAAATTAACGAGAATATGATAGCGTAAAACGTTACTTGAAGCGTAACCCATAGACCATCAAGTAAAAACTGGATATTCATCCATTGAAATGCACCTGCAAAATCCATCTATTACCGCTCCTTTCTAACGTACGTCCTGTTGTGCTAATCGTTTTTCAATATATGAAACTAATAAAGTTAAAGGTACTGTAATGACCAAGTAAATACATGCGATCATTGTGTAAGTCCCTAAAGTATTAAAGGTTTCACTGGCAATTAAATCACCGTAATACATTAAATCTAACCCAGCTACCATAGCTAGAATAGAAGAGTTTTTCACTAAGTTGATAAATTGGTTACCTAATGGTGGAATCACAATTTTCACAGCTTGTGGTAAAACCACGTACTGCATCGTTTGTACGTAAGTCATCCCTTGGGAAATTGCTGCTTCTCTTTGGCCTTTATGTACAGCATCAATCCCTGAACGCACAACGTCCGCTATAAAGGCCGATGTATAAAGGGTTAAACCGATAATCCCTGATTGGAATCCGGTAATTTCCATCCCGTATAAAGGAATAACTACATAGAAAAACATCACAATAATCAATAAAGGTATATTACGGAAAAATTCTACAAAGATATCACCAATTTTAGCTAAAACCTTATTATCTAAGGTTTGGATAATCCCCACTAAACCACCAAGAATTAAGGAAGCAATCAGAGCGATCACAGATGCAATCAAGGTATTGATAAATCCTTCAATAATTAAATCAGAATAATTTGTTAATAATTCAAACATGTGCTCAACCTCCCTACTCTGCAATTGATGACTCAGTATCGTCACCAAACCATTTTGCATAGATTTCTTGATACGTACCATCAGCTACCATGTCATCAATGGCTTGGTTTACTTCATTTAAGAAGTCATCTTGGCCCTTGTTGATGGCAATACCATATGGTTCTGTTGTAAAGGTTGATCCAGCAATTTTGTAACCTGGATTTTGTTCCATGATCCCTAATAAAATCGCATTATCAGTAGTCATCGCGTCCCCTTGACCTGATTTTAAGGCCGTGAAGGCTTCTGCGTAGTTTTCTAACTCCAAGATATTCGCATCCGGCGCTGCTTCTTTAATTCGTTGGGCTGATGTAGACCCTTTTACCGCCAAAACGGTATGTTCACTCGTCAAGCTCTCAACACCTTCGATATCAGAATCTTCAGGCACCATCAAGGCTTGTCCAGCGTCAAAGTACACTTGACTAAAGTCAACTTGTTTTAACCGTTCTTCTGAGATGGTCATGGTTGCAATCAAAGCATCTACGTTCCCGTTTTTCAGTAAAGGAATACGGGTTTTAGAGGTTACCTCAACAAATTCTGCTTCGGCATTTTCCCCACCGACACGCTTGGTAATTTCTTTCGCCATATCGATATCAAAACCTTCGATACGGTTTTCTTCAATATTGTATTTCCCAAATAAGTTGGTATCAACTTTTACCCCCCAAGTGATGACCGGGTAGGCTTCGCTGTCGATCCACTCAGCAATATCCTGTTGGCTAGCAGCAGTGCTTGTACAGGCCGTAGCCACGAAAGCAAAAGCCACTAGTGCGACAATTCGCCATAGTTTTTTCATAGTATTTCCCTCTTTTCTTAAGCGTGACTTGGTGATTAGACTAAGATCTTGCTTAGGAATTGAACGGCACGTTCATCATGAGGATTTTCGAAGAACTCTTTTGATGGACGGTCTTCTAAAATCTCTCCGTCTGCCATAAAGATGGTTCTATTCGATACTTCTTTGGCAAAGCCCATCTCATGCGTTACAACAACCATAGTCATGTTGTCCTCAAAAGCGATACGTTTCATTTGGTCCAATACTTCCCCAACCATTTCTGGGTCAAGGGCTGAAGTCGGTTCATCAAATAGCATCATTTTCGGACGCATAGCTAGACCACGTGCGATGGCCACACGTTGTTTTTGCCCACCAGATAATTGACCTGGGTAAGCGTCACGTTTATCCCACATGTTTACACGTTGTAGTAAACGTTCTGCTCTATCTTGGGCATCTTTATCAGTTTTCTTCAAGACTTTTAAAGGTGCCAATGTCACATTTTCTAACACGGTCATGTGAGGATATAATTCGAAGTGTTGGAACACCATACCGCAGTCGCGTCGAATTTGACGGATGTCAGTGTTGCGATCTGTAATATCTTTCCCGTCAACATATAAATGGCCTGAATCCACCTTCTCTAAAGCATTTATCGTCCGAATCAAAGTTGATTTACCAGAACCAGAAGGTCCAATCAAGGTCACAACTTCACCCTCATTTATCTTCAGATTAATGTCTTTCAACGCGTGGAATTTACCATAATATTTTTCAACATGATCAAATGTAATCATCATAGCACCTCTTCTTATTTGATTTTTCCTTATGAATACAATTGCAATAAACTTGAATGTAAACCGGATTCTTGCATAAAGATAAAACAATTCTAATCATTTCTTAAGCAAGTGTCAACTTTTTTGATAGATTTCTTAACATGTTTCAGTATCAATGTGATTTTATATTTCATAATCGAATTATTTGAACACCTTTTTACGTGATATGACGCCCTGTCGAGATTTTGAATTGTCATTCTTTTTATATAAGTACTATAATAAGACTAGAACTATCTGAAACACCCTTTCAATCAATTAAATGGAGGTTATAGCGTTGAATCAACCAAAAAACGGCTCTCAAAATATCTCTTCGCAATTTAGAAGCGATATGGTGATGGTGCCAGAAGTTATTAACGAAGCATCCGGTATTCGCGTGTTTGGACGAACTTTAAAATCATTCGTCTTTACAACTGACGTCGCCACAATTCTATACTGTAATGCAGATGCCGTCTTAGCTGTCTACCCATTCTCCCCGCATCCTGCAATCATTTCAGCAGTGACATCAGTAGCAAGTCAACCTGTATTTGCCGGCGTTGGTGGCGGTACAACTCAGGGTAAGCGTAGCGTAGATATTGCCCTTTTTGCTGAAGCGACAGGGGTTCAAGGGGTTGTGGTGAATGCGCCGATGACCGCAGAAAATATTCTAGATATTGAGCACACCGTCGACTCCCCAATTGTAGCGACAGTTGTCTCTGCCTATAACGATATTGAAGCACGAATTTCTGCCGGTGCTGATATCCTTAACGTTTCAGGGGGCAAAGAAACAGCCGCTATCGTTGAACGGATTCGCCGGGATTTCCCAGATGTGCCGATTATCGCAACTGGTGGTAATAATGAAGACACCATTCGTAAGGTAATTGAAGCAGGCGCAAACGCCGTTTCCTGGACACCACCGACTACTGGTGAAATATTTAAAGAGAAAATGGTCAAATACCGTAAAGACCGTCGCGAGGACTTCCTTGAAAGCCATGATGGTATGACCTTACGTGAATTTGAGGAATATATCGAGGAACATCCAGAAGCTGAAGAGAAATATAATGAAGATTCTTCTGACGGTTATCTGTAAGACGAGATGGAGGACATATGGATCAAGAACATAGCAACCGACTAAAAACCATTCAACAACAAGTTAAAAACCACAACCTAGATGCCCTAATCATTAGCGACAAGGCATCCATCGACTACTACACCGGTGTCATTTTTGACCCCATGGAACGTTTTTGGTTATTGATTATTCAACCGGAAAAAGGTCCACAAATTATTGCTAACAAGCTATTTGTGTTCGACGAATTAGCTGGAGTTGACGTCGCTTGGGTAGATGATAACTACACAATCGCTGAAGCCTTCGCAAATCTAGCGGATTTCCCAGCAACCGACGCCCCACTACGAATCGGCGTGGATAAATTGTGGCGGGCTGACCAACTATTAGCCATCGCCAAAACATACAAACAAGCCACTTTTGAAGTAGGTTCTGATTTAGTTGATGCCCAAAGAGCCATTAAAACCGCTGAAGAACAAGAAAAAATGCGTAAAGCTTCAGATATTAACGACCGTGCTATGGCTCGTTTAATCGAAGAAGTCTTACCACTTGGTTTGGACGAATTGGCTGCCGTAGATAAATTAGCCCGCATTTACGATGAAGAAGGTGCAGATGCCGGCTTTTCATTCGAACCCATTATCGCTTACGGTCCAAACGGCGCTGACCCTCACCATGAATCTGACCATACCTTGCCGAAACGCGGTGATTCGATCGTCATTGATATCGGCTGTAAACATGAAGAATACTGTTCCGACATGACCCGTACCGTTTATTACGGTGAGCCTAGTGCTGAGGCCAAAAGGATATACGACATCGTACTGGAAGCCAATTTACGCGGCATTGACGCGGTCAAAGTTGGCGAAACTTTGGCAAATGTGGACGCTGCAGCGCGTGATTACATCACAGCCCAAGGATACGGTGACCAATTTACCCACCGACTAGGGCATTTCATTGGACGCGAAGTTCATGAAAAAGGTGATGTGTCAAAAGCTAATACAGATACCATTAAAGATGGCAATATCTTCTCAATCGAACCTGGTATTTACCTGACTGGTAATACAGCCGTCCGTATTGAAGATTTAGTGATTGCACATGATGATGGCACTGAAAACTTGAACCACTTCACCAAAGATATGATTATTATTCAACCAAAATAAAACATTACACACTAAAAAAACACGACAGTCGTCGTGTTTTTTTAGATCTATGTTTATATACCCTATGTAGTAATTTAGATATATTTCTTAATATAAAAGCCTTTGGCTTCTATTTTTAAGGAACGACCACATTAATACAGACCACACAGGCCACAAATGCCCTATTTTTCATTGTATGATGCCAAATATTTAACATATGCGATTCAAAAAAACTCCCAACAAGACAAGTGAAGGGAGCTTTTGCTTTTATTCTAGTGTTTTATTTTTTAACGACTTCTGTCGCACCTTCTTTACTTAAAAATCATTTGGAAGAATTCGAATACGCGCGGTCCGAGCAAGGCTACTGCTAGGATGGCGAGGGCTAGAATGATCCATACCAGTAATTTGCGGGAATAATTGCTTGAACCTGACCAAAAGTACTGTTTTTGTTTTTGTCTTTCAAAGAAGATTTCATTAGTGTCTAAGTCTTGGAAGGTTTCTTTTGGCACAGGCGTTTCCGCAAACGTTTCGACGTTAAATTCAGCTGTATCCTGTGTGAGTGTTGTCTCAGGGACTGAGGATTTAAAGTCATCTGAAAAAGATTTTCCATACTTTTTTTGGTTATTCTTCTTCTCGCGTTCAAGCTCTTTTTTCGCTTGGCGATATGTTTGCCGCTTCACCTAGTGCACCACCTTTAATATTTAGTTCATTTCATCAAGTATTCCTAGTATAATCTATTTACAAGAAAATTCAAATTGTGGAGAAGAGGAATTTTTCAACTTTCTCTCTTAATTAAAGGAGCCTATTTCAGTGAAACAAAATTTTCATGTTGGTATGCGGACTCTAAAGACTTCTTTGGGTGTCTTTGTGATTGTCCTTATTTCAGCATTTATCCCTATTGACCCGCAAATTGCTGCCCTTTCAGCGGTATTTTCCCAAAGGGCTGACGTCACTTCGTCGCTTTCTTTTGGTTTGCGCAGAACCTTATCCATTGTTTGTGGGGCTTTTGCCTCATTAGTTTTTATTTTTTTACATAACTTATTACCTGACCATTATTTGATTACTGCACTTTTAGGTGGTTTAGGTATTTTAATTACGATTCAAACCAACCTTCTCGTTAAGAATCCACAAGGGGTTATTGGTGGTAGCGCCACTTTCCTTGTCATTGTCTTCAATATTCCGGCGGACAATCAATATGTCTATGCCCTACTTCGGGTTTTAGATACCTTCCTGGGGGCCATTGTCGCTGTTGGTATCGAGTACATTTTCCCAAGAGACCGAGTTGTTCCTTGGATCCTTATTTACAATAGCCATGTACCGAAGATTCTACAAATCTCTACCTCTGACGACGTTTAACTGACCACCAAGGTTACCTTAGGATTGGACTAACTTAGCTTTTCCTTAAGTTAGAGACCCTTCTTTCAAGTTTTCACCCACAAGTGGTATAATAAATGAGGAGTGAAATGCGCGGTATTAAAGCCATTTCCTATCTATTTCGATCAATCCATGTGATTAAAGAGAGGTTTAAACTATGACCATTGGTTATCATCGCCCTAGTAAGGCCATCGTGTCTCTAGATGCGATTATTCATAATTATTTCGCTATTAAAAAGCATATCGGTAATAAAGCTGTCATGGCAGTTATTAAAGCTGACAGCTATGGTTTAGGTGCCGTCAAAATAGCTGACGCCCTCCAATCTCGCGGTGCGGACGGTTTTGCGGTCGCAGTTGCGGATGAAGCGTTAGAACTAAGAGACGCTGGGATTATTGCCCCTATCATGATTTTAGGTTTGACTGATCCAGACGATGCTTGGCTTTTAGCTAATTTAGAAATTGGTGTGACAGTCTCTAGCTTGGACTATTTAAAATACGCCAAGAAACAT
>NZ_JBOEQF010000026.1:0-19020 GCF_050689315.1 Aerococcus sp. L_32 | reverse complement strand
CAGAATTGGCAAATCAATATCTGCCAAGTCTTCAAGTTGAAGACCGATTCTAGGGATTCGATGCACTATGTTCCCTTCCTTATCAAAGAAACACCCGAACACTTCCCCTACAGCGTGGTTACTCTTAATCTTAGATGAACTTTCTAAATCAAGTCCCCTACGCCTTGCCATAATTTTAGCATTACCAACACTAAAAAGTAAAATGTTAGCCTCTTTTAACCGCTTTAAAGTTGATTGAATCACAGGATCATTCATTAAAGCCATATTTGCCACCTCAGATAAATTCTCAGGAGCATATAAGGAAATATTATGACCGTATAACTTTTGCGCTAGAATATCGCTAATTGTGTTGGCTTGGGTTGCTGAAGCATCTCCGATTCCACCCCTAGCTGCGACAACAGTAAAGTGTCTGTCAGCAGAAGGTGCTATTTGAACATGTTCACTCACCTCTAGCATAGTTGAACCACCAGTAACAGCAATCGTATGATTCCCCGCTGGTAAATTCGTGTCTAAGTATTTTGAAACTTGTAGACCCATTTCAAACAAAATATGTTGATCCTGGTCGATATCTCCTGAAACAATTCGAGCATCTGCTATGTTGAGCACATCAGCCAAATGTTTTTCTTGTAGGTGAATTTTATTTGTATCACGCCACAAGTCTTGACCTGTAGCAATTGCTCGTTCCCCTTTTGGCGTAATTGTCATACCCGCAGGAGAAGAATCAATGAGACCTTGTTGTTTCAAAACATCTGTAATTGTACGTAGCGGTCGTTCGGTAATTCCTAACTTTTCAGCTAGTCCCTTCCGACCAATCGGACCATCTTTGAAAATCCGCTGTAATACGCTAATTCTCTCAAAATAGGTCTTCTGAACTTCCGGCACTACTTCAGTAATACTTTTAAATAATTCGTCCATAGTCCCCACTTTCCTAGTACAAAAACGTGGAGTGTAAAAACACTTGGACTTTTATTGTCCAGCGTGTCTTTTTTTGACCACCCTCCGGTAAAAAAATTGATTCCTTCGAATCATATCTCTTTACAAGAGTAATCATACCAATAAATTTATCCGCTTGCAAGCTTTTAAGCCCACTTTTCTTCTACACGCCATGACAGCTATACGCCTTACAAAGAATATATATTTAAGGACATTTCCACGGGCTATATCGAACGCCTTAAAGAAAAAGAAGCAGGTTTTACCCCACTTCTCTATACTTAAAATTGGTTAACTATTTTTGTAATTCATCGTTTTTAGTCATGATTTGATCTAATAAACCATATTCTAAAGCTTCTTCTGCAGTTAACCAGTTGTCACGGTCGGTATCGCGTTCAATCACTTCTACAGGTTGACCAGTCATTTCAGAGTATAGACGGTTCATTTTTTCTTTTGTTTTCAAGATGTGACGTGCAGCAATTTCAATTTCAGTTGCTTGTCCTTGAGCACCACCTAATGGTTGGTGGATTAAGATTTCAGCATTTGGTAAAGCAAAACGTTTACCTTTGGTTCCGGCAGCCGCAATAAATGACCCCATTGATGCAGCCATACCCATTACAATTGTTTGTACATCTGCATGTACGAATTGCATAGTATCATAGATTGCCATACCTGAAGTGATAGAACCACCTGGTGAATTAATGTATAGGTAGATATCTTTATCTGGATCTTGAGCATCTAAAAATAATAATTGCGCAATGATTGAGTTGGCTAAATCGTCATTGAATTCCCCGCTCAACATAATAATACGGTCTTTTAATAAACGAGAGTAAATATCATAAGCACGTTCACCGCGAGAAGATTGTTCAATAACTGTTGGTACTAAATTCATTTAAATGTCCTCCTTTTAAACTTGTATATTGGTATTATACCTTTATGGTCAAAATTGGTCAACAAATATAACTTTTTTGACTTGCCTTATCATTTTAGCATAGAAGGTTCATTCTGCCCAATAGCTGGCCTTCATGACTTGAAAACGAGACATTTTCTCTAGTTAATACCTAAGACATTATCAATTGTTAAGAACAATTGATGCCACCAGATTCCTATAAACGCTTGAATTTGACTAAAAACTAGGCTATAATAATCCTGTTATTGTTTTTTAAGCAAAATATACAAAAATTTGCGCCCGTAGTGTAATGGATATCACATAAGATTCCGGTTCTTATGATGGGGGTTCGATTCCCTCCGGGCGCATTTGAGCATTTTAAAAGGTTTCGAAACACGCTATAAACGTTAGTATAATAAGGTTTTGAAACAAGTATGAATCCCATTGAGTTGTAATGTTCCGTATTAAATGGCGTAACATATAGCGTAACTTTTTTAAAAAATATGCGTGTTCCCGTTCTAAAAGAAATGAAATATAATTGTTGGCTTTTACTTCTATGAGTAAGGCTTTTTTTATTGCAATAAAAAAGCCCCTACCTCCAATTAAGGAAGTAAGGGCTAGTTTATTGGAATAACTTATTTTAGATGATATTTTAAATCCAGTGATTAGAGTGCTCTTTTTATTTAATAGGCAAGCCCCCTTCCTCTAAGTCGTTGTAAGTTTCCACCGTTTTCTTGATGATGTCGCTCTGTTGTCTGTGCTAAAAGTTTTCCGTCCACTTCCCAGTTAGCATTCACATAAATAGCATTTTCGCTTAGTCCGCTATCCAAAGCGGTGTTGGCGTTAATATCCCATGTTCCGCTTGGCGTGTTTAAGTTCATTCCATTCACACCAGCTACTTCATTTTGAATTTCACCAGCAACGCTAGAAATGTTTGATTTAACAGTTTTGAAGTTATCCATCAAACTATCGTTAAAACCTTGCATGATTGCTCGACCTGCTGGAATTAGCAATTTACGGTCATAACTAATTGGACCTTTATGTTCTTTTATCCAGTCTGCGATGCCACCAACAAAGTTCTTCACGCCTTCCCAAGCTCGTTTTAAACCACCAAGAAACGAGTTCATGATGGCATTACCAGCATCAGCTAGATTTATATTTTTTAATGAGTTGAATACATTTTTAACAACTTGGATAGCACTTCTTATGACGTTACTCATAGCTTTTCCTGCGCTACCAAAACTAGTGAAACCAGTTATCAAACCGTCAATAACCTTTTTGATTATATCTTTGGAAGCCTTAATTATGTTTCCTATATTCTCCCAAGCGCTTTTCATCATACCTTTTAAACCATTAGCTGAACTACCAAAGTTTGCGAATAGACCAATTGCTACCCCTACCCATTCTGCAATGAATTGCAAAACAGGAGATACAAATTTCAACGCTTGTACCAAGAAATTAATTAACGGTGTAAGCCATTGAATCGCAACTGCTAGCATGTCAAATAGCCCTGTGATAGCCATTAGCGCACCTTTAAGCACACCACCTAGGAATGCACCTAGAATTTGTAATACAGGCATCAACGCTTCAGCTAGTATCGCTAACACTGGTTGCAATACGTTCCATAGATTTACGAAACTATCTACGAATGTTGAAATGGCTGGACCAGCAACACTCATAAACGTTTCAAACCCAGCTTGTAATGCTGGTAGGATAGCTTCAACGAATGTTGCTAAACCGCTAAAGTCCAGTTGTGTGAAAGCATTAGCTACCATGTCGATAAGTGGTGTGATTGTTTCCCCAATACTTCCGATTAGTTCTGGTAGTTGCCCAAATACCGTTTGCGTTGCTTCAGTCAATGGTGCAATGGCGGTTGTAAATTTCTCAACAATGCCACCGACACCACCCTCTATACCGATGCCTAGCATGTTCATAAGGTCAGTACCACTTTGCATTAAAGCTGGGCCTAAACCTTCCATTGCGGTTGAAAACAATACAGGTAAATTAGATACGATTTCCCATACCATTGGTGCTAGGTTGTCTATTAAAAAAGTTTTACTAGTTTCGATTAATGATTGAATCGAGGGAATTAAATTTTCCCCACCAAGTGCTATATTACCTAGTACGTTTTGTGCGGATGCTTTCATCGCTGCGAACGATCCTGACACCGTTTCACTTGCTTCTTGAGAGGTTGCGCCAGCTATTCCCATTTCATCTTGAATTTCGTGAATAGCCTCAACCATCGTGTGGAATGGAATATCTTTAACGTTTTCTGCGGTCGCTTCAAATGCGCCACCTAGTACGCCTGAATCGTTAATTAAATTAGCCATACCCTCTTGTGTACCAGCATACCCAAGGGATAAGTTATCTAGCATTGTATAGTTGTCTTTTGCAAACCCTTGATAAGCATTCTGAATCATACCGATATCAGTACCCATCTTATTCGCATTATCAGACATGTCAACAATGGCTCTATCAGCATACTTCGCAGCTTTAGCAGTATCTCCGCCTAAACCTTGTAATAACGTAGCACTAAAGCTAGTAGCTTGCTCCATGTATTGGTTAGCCGATACACCGGCCGTTTTATATGCGTTTTGAGCGCTCTTGATAACAGTGTCCGCATTCTCTTTAAATAGTGTTTCAATACCACCAAGTGATTGTTCTAACTTGGCACCTTCTGCTACACCGCCAGCTATTGTACCGGCTATTGCCGAGCCAACTGCAGCACCACCAGCAACTGCGACTGTTTTAACACTGCTCATTAGCGAACTACCCAGTGAACTACCTAGCGATTTCCCACTAGATTTCACTTCTCCGCCCATAGACTGTTCGATCATACCTTTGATACCTTTTGCTGAAGGCACAATTTGCACGTATGCTTTTCCTAATTCTGTTGCTATATAAATCACCTCTTTTTTTCTTCTATCTAGTTACAATGACGACTACATAAGTATCATAGACCACCACCCTTCAAGTTTTTAATACCATTTTTGGTTGGTACTAATATCATAGGTAACCAATGTTCTGTTTTATAAGGATATTCAAACCCTCCCCAATCTATACGCCCTAATCTGAATCTTTCTACTATTAAATACTACATTTATATATCCAAAACCTTTGGGCTTTACTCCAGCATAGCCATTAGCTCGTCTTCAACCGCATTCAATACACTGATTTTTGTTTCTTTGGTGCTTCCCCCATCATCACTGGTCAATATAGCGTTAATATCAGTTTCTGTTAAATCTAGGCTAGCAACTTCATTATCTGACTGCTGTTGTCTTTTGGCTTGTTTGTGCTGGTCAATGTAGTAGTTGATTTCTTGTATCTCACTATAAACCATAACCTCATAATCGCTTAAATAATCGTGTTTTAAAAGGGTTTTAAGTGTTGGGTAGTCAAGAGTGGGCAACAACTCTTTGAATAGCTTATAACGCAATTTAAGGGCGTTTATTTGCCTGTCTAATGATTCTTGATTTAATACCAAGCGAATAACAAATTGTTCAATGTTAATAGCGTGCGTATAATCATCTATTGTGAAACCATATTGTGAGGTGCCTGTAAATGATTGAACACTATACGCATATAATTGCGATTTAAGGCGTTCTGTTTCTAGTCGTTTAATCTTATATGGCAAGGCTATATGTCGCCTGATATGGTACTTAATTTCTTTGTCAGTTGCCCTCTCCATGACTAACCCCCTTATTATCTACTCGTATATTCTTCTTTGGTTTCTTTGAAATAATGTTCATACATCAGTAAGCAAACTTGAGTCATTTGATTGTTGAATTCGTGCCTAGTGATTCCCACCATATCGCAATAATCATCGTATTTCATGAGTTTATTTGTGTAGGCACTCCCTACATGTCTTTTAGTTCCATACGCTTCAACTATTTCAGCATGTTCATAAAAGAAACTATGAATAAATTGAAGCAGTGGCTTAGGTGCATTCTTTAAAGCGGTCATAATTTTTTTATAATCATTGATTTCAAACTTACTTAGTTCATCTTTGTGCATGGCATATATTTTCCACCTTTTCAGCACGAATTTAGGTCTACTATAAAATGACACCGTTCAACCTCCTTCTTGATAATGAGTACATCGCAACTGGATAGGCTAGCATTTATGGATTTCTTTTCTTCTTACGGTAGGCAATCATCTTCTCTTTAAAATAGCTTTTGTGGTTAGCACGCCATTCTCTTTGGGATAACTTCCGCCCCTTTTTCTTGCATGGATCACTACAATATTTAGCGTTATTGGTGGAGGCTTCAAAGTCATTACCGCAAATAGTGCATTGCTTTATCATTTTTAGTTCACTTCCTTTATTTTAGAATGATTTAACACGAGGAATAATGTTCAGTACGGCATGAAGGGCTTTCTAGGGTGAGGGTGCGGGAGATATGCCCCGAGTATCTTTTAACCGTCTTAGAACGCAAGCATTTGCCTTATTTACCTATATTTGATTGCGTGATTGGTAATTGTTATAAAGTTTTTTAAATTTATTTTTTTATAGATTATATTCTCAATTTGTAAATATCTAAACTCGATGAGCTGGTCGCAACATTGCCATAATATTTTTTAATCATGATTAGATTTTTGGTTTCTGTCTAGCTATGTTTATACTGCTGGGGTCAACCAACTTGATAGGTCAACTGGATAATATAAAAGATTATTTAAATAAATAAATAAAATAATAAATAAATAAACAGTTATCATCTTAACTCTGTATAAATGAAACGCTGTGAGACGCTGTGTGGTGCATGGTAGACCTAGGGTGTGGGTAGTTGGGGTGGCTGGTGCATGGTAGGGTGTCGGTGTATAAGTAAGGGGTGGGGTAAAAATTAAAGCTACCTCGCTATATACCAGTACCCCCCCTATATCTCTTACATCCTGTTCCTTACTGCTGTACATCATATAAAGACACAAGCGAGATGATTCGCCTGTGTCTAGTGAATTAACCAAATAAACCTTTTAGCATACCCTTCAAAGCATTATCCTTTTCTTGTTCGCCTTCCGTCTTAAGATTGTTTGCGTGTCGGACAGTTCTCTCGATATGTTCATCAGCTTCCGCCTTAGCCTTGGCGATTTCTTGCTCGGCTTTTTCTTCGTTCTTCTTGACTAAAAAATCATCATAAGACTTCATGAATTCCTGTGCTTCAACTCGTTCGGCTTCATATTCTGCCTGTCTAACTGCGGACTTTTTTGCATAATAGTCCTGTGCTGCCTGTTCTTTGGATTCCGCCATTTTCTTCATGGTATCAACATCCACATCGCCGTCATCGGAAATGTATAGCTTTGAACGTTTTTGATTGTATAGCGATTGCTCCAATGGTGTCATCTCGATATATTTTTCATAGTCCGCTAGCGCCTTAGCTCTTGATGAATCTGTTACATAAATTGGTTTTTCATTAGTCATAAGTAATTATCCTTTCTTATTTAAAAAGTTCTTTGTATAGTGGGCTGGCTTGGATATAGGTATCAAAGTAGGTCAGCTTGAAACCGTCTTTGTTAGCTGGTAACCCAAGTGATTTCAAATTATCGTTTAATTCTCGAGTATAGCTAGCTTGTTCATTGGCAATTTCTCCAATCTTCTTCAACATCTTGGCAACTTCCGCCTCTGCGTTTTCTTTGTTGGCTGTCGCCTCCGCCAATGCTTCATCAGTTAATAAAGATTCCTTTTCTAAACTAGACAATTTATGATTAAAGAATTCTTTGCTATCCTTTGCCAATTGCAATGCTTTACGGGCTTCACTATAAGCAGTAGGATCATCACCTAACTTAGCTTTATTCAAGTTGTCGGTCGCCTGTTCGATGTCGTTAGTCGATTTATCCAATGCAACTTGCAACTTATCTTTTTTGGCTTGAAACGATTCTTCTGATTTGGCAATCGCAATCTTTAACTCTTGTAATTTTGTATCTGTAATTTTCATTTATATAAATCTCCTTCATTAAAACATTGGTAGTAATAGCAGCAATATAGCTTGTTTGGTGGTAATCTCGCCTGTTTCAAATTATCCATCGCCCCTTTAATTTAAGGGCATAACAGAACGCTCATAGTTGAATTGTAGTGTCGGTGTGGTAATTCTTTAAGCTGTTCCATGTTCGTGCCTCCGTTTCTTGTCCGTCAATTTCAATCATTTTTTAATAACACAATACTGCCTAGCAATTCCTCTAAATCCACTTGATTCATCAAGTAATAGTTAGCGACTCGGTTTACTGTTTCGCACTTTTCTTTTAACTCCCAATACTGCCAATATAAGCTATCTCGTTCGTACTCTGCATCTTCGTACTCTGATTTCAATTCATCATGCTTTACATCCAAAACACGAATATCTTCATATAAACCATCATTTTCGTTTTTTAGTTTTTCGATTTCAGTTTCCAGTTTTTCTTTTTCAAATTTCAAGGTAACAATATCGCTGTGTTGTCGCATGTAGTTATCAATCAATCTCTCGTGTTCTAGTTGTAATTCTTCCAATGTCATTGTGTTTTTCTCCTCTTGTGATTTTTTTAATGGTCGATTTTTAGCTGTTTTTAAGTAGTTTTTCCGGCGAAATTTAGGGGGTTAAAAATGGGTGTTTTTTCGCCGGTAAACTTTCACGATTTCCCTTGTGGCAGTAGGTTTTTGGGTATGACATTTATTCGACAATTTAATGATATATATCTATAATAAAACGGGTCAATAAATGTCATTAGTTTATTTTTCTTAAAATCTTGTACATTTCACAAACTTCTTCATACTCGAAACCATGTCGTCTAGCAATATAGTCTAAGGTAATAAGTTGGTAGTTGTATTTATATCTTTGCTTACTATCTCTAGCTGTATCAAAAACAATCATTCTGTTGTAAACCTCCTTTACTTTCTTAGAAGTAGTCTTAAATTTGGTGGCAACTTTCTTCATGGTTGCTTTCTCATCATCAGTTGAAACTTCTTCGCCTGATCCTTGTAAACTATTAATCAATTCAGCCAATAACAATTGGGTGGCTGACTTACGTCCTTTGTTGCGGTGGAAACCTTCGATTTCCTCCACTGTACGCAACTGATTTCTCAATTCATACATTTGCGCCCGTTTTTCAATTCGCCGTAACTCATGAATCGTCTGCTCGTAAGTACAAAATTTGACCAATCCAAGTGTTGCTTTGCCGTGATGCTTATTCATTGCCTGTAACAAATAGTTGGCTGGGTCTACATCTTCCTCTATCTTGTTCGTTTCAAAGTATTCCCTTTGGAGTTTGACAAATAACGGTTCGGATAGAATTTCCGCAACATTTTCAGCTTTCTTTTTTTCACTTTTCAAAATTTCTTTGTGAATGGCTTTAAAATTTTGGTCGATTTCACTGCTGGCATCATTATCTTTTATGTACTCACTGGCGAAAAATGTATCAGAATCAACTTCAAGGTATCTAGTTACTTGTGTAATAAAAGCCCTTGGGAAATAACTGTAATAGTCGTTCATTGCCGTGGTGGCTTCTTTTCTCAAATATCTATAATCAATATCGAATAGTGATTCTCGCATCCGTTCAAGTTCAAGAACCGCATTTTCATCGTATGGCAATTGAGGTCTAGCGTTTTTCTTTTGTTCTTCCATGAGTGCAATTTTGATAAATTCTTTATCAGCTTCACTCTGCTGGTATACTCGACTTCTGAACCCTGTTAGCCGTTCAAATAAACTAGGTGTGTAGGTGTGCACTTGGTCATAGAAACGGTCTTTCAAGTATCTTTGGATGCCCTCTGATTGTTCTACAAGTGTTTTATAACGGTACTCTAGGTTAAAGGCTTTATAACGCTTCAACCGGCTTGGATCTCCGCCCTCTTTTTCATCTTTATCCATATCTTTTTTTACAAACATAGGAATAATAATCTTATCGTAATGGTTACGAAACCTATTTACTGCCTGTTTAATGGTGGCAAGGTCAAACAACTTGGATAAACTGTAATGGGGGCTAATCATACAAACATAATGAGCATTCTCGTTCAATATGTTAATTCCATCGGCTATTGCGACGGTTGCTAGAATCACGTCCACGCCGTTTGGAAACCTCTCATTCTTGACAAGGTATTTATATGTGCTTTCGCTCTCTGCCTGTCGTGTCGTTTCGCTGGTAATCGTACCGACTTTAATTCCTCGTTTAGTTAGTACCGAATCAATGTTTTTAATAGCATTCTTGTTATTCACAAAAGCCAATACCTTGTTGCCCTTTTTCACTTCATTGAAAATCAAAGCAGTTGTTTCACTTTCAAATGATTTGGCATCTTGATAAATCGCAAAATCTATTTTTGAGTAGGGTTTAATAGCGTTTTGCTGGATGACGTTGTAAATGGCATCAAACTCCGAATAGTCTAATATTTCGGGCGTTCCACTTAGTCCAATCATCTTGACGTTATCTTGCTTAGCAACGTCTAATACCTCGTTAATTGCCTTAGAACGATACGAATAATCGCTAACAAATTTGTGTATCTCGTCCACTACTAGAATGACGTCTTTTCCATCAGCGTGTAAATTTTGAATAACCTTTTTCGTCTTATCGTATGAACCGACAAACAACTTCATTTTGGTCTTTGCTAAATTTTGATGAATCACGTTTTGGATATTCAATCTGCCAATAAAAGCCCTACCTAGATTGTGATTAGATGCCGTTTGTTCAGCCAAAACCTTGCTTGGCATAGCGATATAAGCAACTGCATCAACGTTGGTGTCTAGGTATCTTTTAAGGGCATTTACGGTGGCTGTCGTTTTACCCGAACCGGTAGGGCTGTTTAGAAGAACGTTTTTGTGTCCGTCTTGGATAATATCCATTAGTTGTTCTTGCTGGAGTTGTCTATCTACATGAATGTCTTTTAAAGCCGTTTTAAGCTCGTTCTCGTCAATTGGTGGGTTATTATACTTAAATTCCTTTGACGACTTATAACCAGCCTTTTTTGCATGATATACAAGCGAGGCAATCGTACTTGCATTGGGCTTGGTTTCGTCTGCTTTATCATAAATTTTTTGATAATATTCCAATTCGTGATTATCGGCATCGAATGCTTGCATGGCTCTGACGGCGCTTGTTTCGTCTAACAAACCCATCTTGCTTGAGTGCGCTATCCCTAGCGTTGTACTGATCCATTGCCCATAATCTAACTGACTCCCGTTCTTCCCGTAAAATTCAGCCATAGCAATATACTCTTGGCTGGTGACTGGTGCTTGCTGGTATCTGCTTTGGTTCGTTAGCATTTTTTCAAATACTCTTAAATCTTCAAATGACTTAAATTCATCTTTATACGGCTCAACATCAATCACGTTAATAGGGTTATAGTAAATATCCTTGTTTCTCGAACCGAAAATAAATTGTTTCGATAGGGTCGGTTCGATATCTGCCATCTCCATTAAAGCTATACGAGGGAATTTAGATTTCAGTTCTTCAATCAATCTAGTTTCAATATATTCAGCCAACTGATTTTTAACGGGTTCTGATAACTCAAAAATCAACCTATAAGCGTTTTGTGGTCTTAGACTATGCTCTGATATGGTTTGGTGGGAGAATGTAAAATAACCTCCACTAGCATTGCTATTTTCAAATACTTCATGAGGGTCATACTCTGAAAAGTCGTCATCAACATCAATCACAATTAAGGAAGTAGAAACTCGCTTATTGCCTTTCGCTTTAATATCTTCAATATAAAGAACGGCTTCGGCATTATCTTCTCTTTGCAACTCTCGAATATCTCGCTTTTGTTCGCCCGTTAGGTTATAACCATACTCGCCAACTTGAAATGAAAAACCATTTGTGGCAAGTTCTAATAACTCATGTACAGTCATTTCACGAGAAAACTGTTGTTTCATGCGCTGGTATAAAGCGTTGAATGTCTTGGTATCAGACTTTGAGGGCTTAGCTGTCAATTGCATATCAACCACTTTTACAAAATGTTTTGAATCCTCGTGCTGATATTCGATTGTGGTTTGTGGTGTGTTGCTTTGTGTTTCTACCGTCAAGCTAGCCCTCCTTCCCTATCTGATAATCTTCGTTTAGTCGAAAAACCGCCATCTCATCAATTTTAGTAAGCTGTATGCACCAATTAAAGTACACGCCAAAGCTGTTTTCATATCCACAAAAAATATAAGCATGACTGATATTGTGAAAATATAGCACCATTGCCATTGTTTGAAATTTATGAATTGCTTTTGGGTCATATATTTCTGCATTTTTCTACGCCTCCTCAACATCTACATCAATGCTGGCGAGTTCATCAATTTGAATAAGTTTTTCTAATACGTTGTTATTCAAATACACTAAGTGGGCAATGGATCTAGTTGCTTCATAAGCAAGTGCAAGCATAGTCTCGCTGGTTCTTTCATTCTCGAATTCGACTACCAAGCGCTCTATCTCGCTTAAATAATCACTTAAAATTTGGGTTTCTTGTGATGCACAGTGCGTTGTCATTTGTAACTCAACTTTTTGGTTTAATTTATTCATGGTAAATCTCCTTCATATACAAATATTGTTTTTAGTTTCTATATGGTGTATAATAAAGGCATAAAAAGCTTGTGAATGTGGTAATTCTAGCTGTACGGACTTAGTGAGTTGGCGCTCTGCTAAGTCTTTTTTTATGCCCTTTTTTCATTTCCTTTGGTGCGGGAACACTCTTATTTTTTTAATTGATTCTGTGTTGAGAAATGAAATTGTTTATATCGCTTTTACGAACATAGATTTTTTGACCGATTTTGAATGTCGGTAGACCTTCTGCTATAAAATTATTTGTGAATGTTGCGTTCGATACACTTACATATTCGCACGCCTCTTTTACCGTTAGATACTCTCGCGATATTCCGAGGTCTCGCTTAGCTTCTGCCATAGCCTCTGCATATACATCTTTTAATTCGTTCTGTAAAGCTGTATAGAACGATTGGGGTAATTCCAGTTGCAAACTCATGTATTTTCACCTCCTTTAGATACATCTATCATATTCACTTGTTATTCTATCGGCGTCATTTATGATTAAAAAAAGAAGAATAAATCATTCATTTTTTCTAGAGTATCAAAGCTAGGTTTACTTCGTTTATTCTCAATATCTGAGTAATAACTTCTAGATATACCTATCTTATTGGCGCATTCTTTTTGACTTAATTTATTTCTCTTTCTATAAATAATCATTGTTTCAACCATTCTGTCTTGTAACGACATTTTCATGTAAACCACCTCCTCACTTTTTTATTCTATCGGCGTCATCAGCCTAATTACAGTATACACACTATCTCTATCGGCGTCAATATAAAAGTTTGCTATCGGCGTCTTTTTTTTGTAAAATTGAGTTAGAATAATAGAAAAGAGGTGTATACATGAGTATTGGTACTCGCATAAAAGAGTTGAGGTTAGAAAGAAATATGACTCAAAAAGATTTCGCAGAAGAAATTGGTATATCTCGCTCATATTTGGGCGACTTAGAAAATGATAGAAAAAGTCCCAGCGCTGAAACGATCAGCAAGCTTTCGGATAAGTTAAACGTTTCTAGTGCATATTTTTTTGGTGGTAAAAAAGATAATTCAACTTTGAAAGAAAAATCTGATGATGAATCATATTTTGATACCCACCAAACAGACTTTCAAAAGTTAGACGGCATTCTCTTGGGAATAAGTATTCAAGCTGAAAAAGATTACATAGCACTTGAAAATTCTGATGAAGATCCTCTTGTTTTAGGAGATCTCTTAAATAATATTAGCTATGTTGATATAGCGACACAGTACAAAAGGGAATTAATCAGAAAACAACCTTTAGAATATTCGTTTTATGTTTTCGATCATATTATTTACATTTTAAAGCCCGTTAATGAATTATCTGATGATGATTATAAAATTGATTTAAATTACTTCACTGGTATTCAGGTAATATATGAGGATCCTATAACTTTAGAAAAAGATATTATTCTAGACGAAGATTTAACATCCTCCAAACAAGTTGTTGATATTATTAGGCAACATTGGGGAGATATTATATATCTATACTTCGAGGGTCGAGAATGGGGTTGGAAGGACAATATCAATAATAAACAAACATTAAAAGAAGTTTTTCTTATAACAAAATACGGTTTCGAGAATGAACAAATTCTTGATTATCGCTCCCCTATTGAATACTAATTTATATAAAAACACCTTTTCCTTTCTTTTGGTGCGGGAACACGTTAAGGAAGGACTGTTACTATTGGCAACATATAAGCAATATGAAACAAATAAAGGTACGTTTTGGCGGGTTCGGGGCTATCTTGGTGTTGACCCCTTGACTGGCGAAAAAAAAGAAGCTAACAAGCGTGGTTTCAAAACTAAGAAAGAGGCACAACGTTACTACAATAATGCAAAGGTGCAATTTCAAAATGAGGGTATAAAAAAAGAACCCCAAAGAATGACCTTTGAGGCTCTCTATCAAGAGTGGCTTTTAATTTATGAGAAGGATGTCGAACAAAGCACCCTAGTTAAAACGAAACAGGTATTCAGAACGCATATTCTTCCCCGCTTTGGTAAATATTATATCGATAAAATACAAGTAAGCCAAGTGCAAACTGCTGTTCATGAATGGCGGGAGATTTTACAAGAATATAGGAAAGTATTCAATAAGTTTAATCGTGTATTGAAATATGCCTATAAACTGAAATACATCAAGGATAACCCTTGCGATTTTGTTATTTTACCTAGCAAACCTTTGATTAAACATAAAAAGGAAACACTAGACTTCTACACGAGGGAACAATTAGAAGCGTTCATGACTTGTCTAAGTGAAATGAATACCCGAAAATGGGAGGCGTTCTTTCGTATATTAGCTTTTACTGGTCTTAGACGTGGTGAGGCGCTCGCTTTAACGTGGGATGATATCGACACTAAGCAAGGTCTTTTGACCGTCAATAAAGCTGTTAAACGTGGCGAGAACGGTCAGTATGTAGGATCTACTAAGAACGAATCTAGCATGCGGACAATCACTATTGACGATAACACAATTAAGATACTCAAAGCATGGAAAGCTGAACAGGCGAAAACTTTAATTGGTTTTGGTTTCAATGCTATTCAAGCCAACCAATACATATTCAGTAAGTGGAAGGATAATACCCCACTAAATACTATGGCACCTCGAAATGCTTTAGTTAAAATATGTAAGAGGTTTGATTTGCCTATGATAAATATACATGGTTTCAGATCTTCTCATTGCACGCTGTTGCTTGAAGCTGGTGTACCTTTAAAAGATGTCATGGAAAGATTGGGTCATTCTGATGTTCAAACAACTTTATCGTTTTATTCATACGTTACAAAAGATAGTCGGGATAAATCGGCTCAAATGTTTGCAAAGTACGTAGATTTTTAGCAAATGGCGTAACTTATGGCGTAACATTATAAAATCACTACCTAAAATAGAATAAAAACGTTGATACAACAACATTCTAGTGGGTTCGGGGTTCGATTCCCTCCGGGCGCATTCAAATAAAAAAATTATTAGGTTGTTGCTATTTATGAGTTACAGCTTTTTTTTACCCTCAAACTATAGAATTCTTTAATTTCCCTTTTTTAGTGTTCATGTTTATGTAGCTTAACATTGCATGTATAAATCCTTTGAAAATTCATAAAAATGTTTTATATTTAAAAAAAGAAGATCACTTCATCAGTTAAGGGGAGGAATTAATCATGTCAGTTACAACAACTATATTAACTCTTTTAGTCGCTTTAGAATTCTTTTATATCATGTATATACAAACTATTACTACCACGTCAGCCCAAACAAGTAGAATATTCAATATGGAAAGAGATGAGTTGAGAGGGAAATCATTGAATACCTTATTAAAAAATATGGGAATATATAATGGTCTCATTGGTCTAGGGCTATTATATGCATTATTTTTCAGTAGCGCTTCTATTGAGATTGTTCGTATGATATTTGTCTACATTATTTTAGTGGCCACATATGGTAGCTTCACTAGTAGTAAAAAAATTATATTGACACAAGGTGGACTATCTATTTTAGCCTTATTCTCAACCTTTCTATAATAGAATGCACAGAGTAATAGAAGGTAGATAATTATTTGAACCCTAGTTTAACTCTCTATTTTTTTAACGCGTTATTCGTAAACAAATAATTAGGTGATTTTTCTATTATTAGAACGATGAAACTTAACTAAACAAACCAATACTCTTTAATATCGATCTTGCAAAAAATAATAAACAAAAAATCGGGAGAGCTCCCGATTTTTTTGTTTATTGTATTTGAATTTAAATTAGAAGAATGTGTTTGTCACGCCGTCACCTGAAGCACGGAATGATTCAGCTGATGTAGTTACACCGTTAGTTAATACATCGTTAACAGCTTGGTAAGTTTGTTCTGATACTGTAGCGCTAGCTGCCATACCGTTTGAAACAACTTCAAATTGACCAGATGCGTTAACTACTGCCGAAAATGAGGTACCACCCCAGTTACCTGAGTTTGCACGGTTAAGAATTACAGAGAATACTGCTGCTTTTTCAGAGTAGCTCGGACCAGCTTCAGTTTCTACTACTTGCAATACTTGGTAAGGGATTTCTTCTGCTGCTATGTATGAAGAAGTTGAAGATGTTTCTTCAGTTGTTTCTGCTGCTTCATATGAAGTTGCTTGTACAATTGCTGTTTCTTCTTCACCTTCGTATGCAACTGGTTCTACAGTTGTTTCTGCTGCTTCTTCAACTGTTTCAGTTTTCTCAACAGTTTCTTCCTCTACTTTATAAGTATCTTTTTTATTGTTTGTATCTTCTACGACAACTTCATTTACTTCACCTTCATCATTTTTAGTAAATGAAATAGACTTAGATGGGAAAATTAAATCTGCATTTTCAATTTCATTAATTTGTACTAGTGTATTCACGTCAACACCTGCTGCATTAGCGATTACTGATAAAGTATCGCCATATACTACTGTATACTCAGAAGTTGATTCATCAATTGCTTGCATATCAGCTGAAACTTCTTCAACGCTACGTGCTGTCCATTCCGCTGCTTTAGCATCTTCAGTGTTAAAGCCTGCTGTCGCAAATAATGCTGACAATGCAAATGTTGTTCCTAAAATAGTTTTGTTAAATTTCATGTTAAGTAAAACTCCTTATTTGTTTAGCTATTGCTTAGCTGTTTATTTAGCCACTGTTTCGACTACATGCAATATACTACACGGTATGGATTCAAAAGAAAACCCTATAAACCCATTCGTTAAGGGGCTTTAAATGGACTGAAATGTTTTGTAATTTTTAATATTTTCATCTCAATTGTTACAATTCAACGTTTTCCCAGTATGACAACATTTACAGCACTTTCATCAATTATTGCATATTTTAATAAGTTATAATTATGACATTGTATGTAACAATTATTTTTTGAAAAATAGGTATATTTCACCACGCTAAAGGTCGATATATCAGCATTTTCGCACCCATTTCGAAGATTTATTCTAAAAATCAACCTCACAAACAACAAAAAAGGCCCCAAGAATTACAGCATACTTGCTATAATTCCGGGGCCTTTCTACTTATTAATCGACTAACTTATCTGACTCAGCGTCAGACATGCTATCAAAATCGTCTTTTTTGTTTAATTGTGCTAGCAATTGGTCGATATGGTTACCATATTCAATTGAACGGTCACGTTCAAAGAATATTTCTGGTGTTTTATAGATGTTTAGGCGTTTACCAATTTCAGAACGAACTAAACCACTAGATTTTTCCAAACCTTTTTGCGCTTTTTCACGTTCACTGGCTAATTCACTCAATGTAGTGTAGAAAATAGTTGCTTGCTGTAAGTCACCAGTAACTTCTACATCAGTAATTGTAACACCTTCAACGCGGGGGTCTTTAACAGTCTTTCTCAATATGTCATTAACATCGCGAAGGATCTCTTGACTTACACGTTCAGCTCTAAATTTTGCCATTGTGTATCACCTCTATTTTTTCTTCACTTCAACCATACGGTATGCTTCAATTTCGTCATCTACTTTAATATCGTTGTAGTTTTCAATTGTAAGACCTAGTTCAAATCCACGAGATACTTCTTTCACATCATCTTTAAAGCGACGTAACGAACCTAATTGACCATCATAGATGACAATTGAATCACGGATGATACGAACTTGTGAGTTACGGTAGATTGTTCCATCTAATACGTAACCACCAACAATTGTTCCTACTTTAGATACATTGTAAGTTTCACGAACTTGTACAGTACCAGTTACTTCTTCAACGAATTCAGGGTCTAACATACCTGTCATCGCTGATTCTACGTCATTAATTGCATCGTAAATGATGTTGTATAGACGTACTTCTACTTCATCTGCATCTGCTTGTAATTTAGCTTGTGGTGTAGGACGAACGTTAAAACCAATGATTAAGGCTTGTGACGCTTGACCTAAAGTAATATCACTCTCGTTGATTGCACCAACTGCTTGGTGAACGATATTTACTTTAACACCTTCAACTTCGATTTTTTTCAAGCTTCCAGCTAAGGCTTCAACAGAACCTTGAACGTCCCCCTTGATAATGACATTAACTGATTTCAATTCGCCTTCTTGTAGCGTTTCGAATAAGTTGTCTAAGGTTACAGCATGGTTTGCTTGACGACGTTCTTGTAAGGCACGGCTCGCACGCTCTTCACCAACAGCACGGGCTGTTTTTTCGTCATCAAAGGCTACAAAGCGGTCACCAGCTTGTGGTGATTCTTGTAAACCAGTGATTTCAACTGGTGTTGATGGGCCAGCTTGCTTGATACGGCGACCAGTATCATTAGTCATTACACGGACACGTCCATGTGTATCACCAACAACAATTGGGTCCCCAACACGCAATGTCCCTTCTTGGACTAATAATGTCGCAATAGCACCTTTAGATGGGTCAAGACGCGCTTCGATTACAGAACCTAAAGCTAAACGGTTTGGTACAGCTTTATATTCTTCTACGTCTGAAACTAATAAAATCATTTCTAGTAAGTCACTTACATTTTGACCAAATTTAGCTGAGATATTTACGAAGATTGTGTCCCCGCCCCACTCTTCAGAAATTAGGCCATATTCAGTTAACTCTTGCATTACTCGATCAGGATTAGCTGTTGGTTTATCAATTTTGTTTACTGCAACGATAATTGGTACACCCGCTGCTTTGGCATGGTTAATCGCCTCAACGGTTTGTGGCATTACACCATCATCAGCTGCTACTACAAGGATAACGATATCCGTT
>NZ_JBOEQF010000025.1:0-19029 GCF_050689315.1 Aerococcus sp. L_32 | reverse complement strand
TCCGTTGGTACCAGGTGGTCAGATGGCTAAACGCGTCTTGGACGAATTATTATATGCCCACAAAGTGCATTTACCACAATTTGCTGAAAAGATTGCTGAAATTGAAGCCAACCAACCAGATGTTGTGGCTTACGTAGATGAATTAATGAAATCGAATTAAATGCTTGCTTTTTGAAAAATGACAAGCCCTTTGTCAAAATTTTTTACACAAACAAAGTATAAATTTCTAATTATCTTTTTATATTTTCTTAAATGCTCGTAAAGCCTTATTCTATGTGCTTTCGAGTATTTTTACTGTAGGAAGATACTTCACGTTTCTTTGCATATTTCCTCATGTCTTAGCTGTCAGAAGTGGTAAATAAGTAGTAAATTCATTTGTACTACTAAGCAACAAGACGCTCCTGTTGCTTCTCTTTATTCAAGCGTTTCATTTCTGCCATTGCAGAATCGAATGTTGCATGTGCGTAATAGTTCAGCGTCATGGCTATATTAGCATGTCCCATAATGTACTGTAATGCCTTTGGATTCATTCCTGCATTTGCATAGTTGGTACAGAATGTATGTCGCAAACTATGTGGAGTGATGTGTGGCAATTTATCCTCGTTATACTTATTGTATTTCTTAACAAGACCTTTCATCATGCCGTTGTAATCACTTGCCACTTTTGGATAGTTCTTTCTATTAAGAAAGAGGAAATCACTATATCCATCAATCTCAACACGCTTATCATTCTTTCGATTCGCTAACACTCGCTTAAATGCTTGATAGGCTTCTTCAACCATAGGAACTTGACGTTCGCCACTTTTGGTCTTTGGTGTTTCAATGTAGTACCCAATTTCAGTATCTCTCAATAGCTGATGGTCTATATTGACAAGACGATTCTCAAAATCTAAATCTGGAAGTGTCAAACCACCAAACTCTGAAATACGAAGACCTGTTTTTAAGAGTATCAGAATTTCATCATAATTTTTGCTGTAGGTTTTATCAGCTTTTGCAAAGGCTAACAGTTTTTCTTCCTGTTCTTCTGTTAGTACGGTCTTAGGGACAGTATCATCATCAAGAACTGCTTTCAGTTGAAAGTCAAATGGATTCTTCCGAACACAATCATCTTGTATAGCAATATAGAATGAAGCCTTTAAAGAACGTTTGTAGTTATTGATGGTTTGATAAGCATAACCATTTTCACTCATTCTAATAGCCCATTCTTTAGCGTCTGATGGCTTAATACTGTCAATACTTCTTACACCTAACTTGTCTTTCTTCAAAATATCCATAAGATATTTGCGTCCAGTTTCAGTGTTTTTTCTAACCTTTGGTCTTTGAGCGTTCTGTTTTGCGTAAAGCTGGCAGAGTGTCATTTTCTTTCCTACAACATCAATACCATCATGAATGTCTTTCTGTAACTCTGCGATTTTCTCTCTAAGTGAGATACAATCACGCTTTCCTGCTGGTACTCGGTCTGTAGCCACAAGTTTCCACGAGTAAACAAATTGCGGTTCTCCAAATGAATCTATATATTTGTATAAGTATCTTCCGTCTTTTCGTTGGCTCTCTCCAGTCTTTAAGATTCGACCTTTATTGTCACGTCTTTTTTCTGACATGGCATTTGCTCCTTTCCTTTATGGAAAGAGCCTTGATACGACTTAATACTATTTTATCATATACAAGACCCTTTGGCGACGCTAGATTGCGTCCAATGTATCTATAATTTTTTCAAATTGTTTTCGTTTAATCTGAATACGATTGCCATTCATAATCAGCCAATTTGCATTTTTATTTTCCTCTGCCAAGCGTCGTAGCTTGTTTTCGCCAATACGAAAATATTTTGACGCTTCTTCAATGGTTAGGGTATAACGTTCCCAAATAGGAATGTCAGTCTGCTTCATAAAATCCTCCTTTCCAAATCACTTATTTGGATTTCATAAAAGTTGTTTTACCAGCAATCGAACAGCTTTAGCAAAGCTCACGGGAGTTCCACCCCTGCATGGTTCTCATGTAGCCATACTCATTGCCTGCGACGGTTTTATCACGCTCGGACTATTGACTGTATGGGAGTATCATTATCACGATAAGAATGTCGTTGCAGGCAATCCTGCTAAAGATTGCTTCTCGGATCACTAACATGAATCGCTCGCTATCTTTATAAGATAGGTCATGGCGGTTAGTTCCGTTGGCTCTTTTCTTATCGAAACGTATTCGATTACTTTTATTCAGTTTTCAAAGAACAATGGCTCGTTAGCCTATCAAAACACATTGAAAGCTCAATATGCTTTGGTGGAATAACAAACCTCCCTGTTCGGGAAGCGTGGAATGGTTTAGCACGCTTCCACGAAAGGAGAGAGGATATTACTTAATTTCAAATGACAAAATCTTTGTAATCAGTCTGGTTTCCATTCTTCCACGTAAGACTTCATCAACGACCATACTTTGATTGCCATATTCATCTTTCATAAGTCGTAGGGAACGCTTCGTTATGTACCCTCTGTAATGATGTAGAATCTGGTTAATCGCTTCGGTATCGCCATCTGTTGCCTTTACAATGAGAGGAAAGGGAATCATAGGATATTGTGTTTTCATTCTTCAAATTCCTCCATAAACTTTTTAATTAAGGCTAGTCCACTGGTTCTATGCCGATAGACAGTAGAACGGTTCAATTTCAACAGGTCTGCAATTTCTGAATCGCTCATGTCCATAAAGTAAAACAGCAGTAGAATTTCACGTTTCTTGTCTGGCAACTCACGTAATGCTTCACTCAACAAATCATTTTCAACGCCTACTGATAACCCATTGAGTGTAAAAATCTGAAAGTCAGTTGAATAGTTATCTGTTGTCGCAAACTGGCTAACAAGATAATCGCCAACATCCGAAAAGGACACCTCACGCTTTGCAATCCTTGAAAGATAAAGCATATAATTCTTTCGCTCGTCTTCCATAGCACGTTTACAGATATAGTCAAACTGATTTTCTATTGTGGTCTGAAAAGAAGATGGTTTCATGTTTCTCACCCCCTTTCTGTCTAGGAAAGGAAGTGAGCCTTGCTCGTTTATCTCCTTTCACTCTTAGTCCCAATGTGAAAGGGGGATTTGTTGCATTACTGATAAATAAACTTTGTAAAAAAGTTCTGAATAGCCAAAAAAGCATATAAACAGATTTATTTCTCTGTTTACATGCTTCTGTTATTCTATCTATATGATTTATAAAACCACATTGGTGGACGTACTTATCTATTGCAGATAGACGACTTTTTTTGACAAGAACCCAATGTAAGGAAATTTATTGTATATGATGTACTTCATGGCGACGTTGACCTCCAACAAACCGCCATTTGGAAGTAATATACAATATTTTAACAGCGTAAATAGCACTACCATATAACGGTTTTTTTTATTGGCGTTTAGTAGTGCTTTTTATTAAATATAAACCTATAAACCATATAACACGTTTTTCTATACCTGTTTTTAATTCAGTAGGAACAATAAAATGTATAGAGGTGGTCTACTATGCGTAAAAAAGAAGATAAATATGATTTTAGAGCCTTTGGTTTAGCCATTAAAGAAGCTCGATTGAAACGAGGTTTAACTCGTGAACAAGTGGGAGCATTGATTGAAATTGACCCACGGTACTTAACTAATATTGAAAATAAAGGGCAACACCCCAGCATACAAGTTCTTTATGACCTTGTATCGTTACTTCATGTTTCCGTTGATGAATTTTTCTTACCTGCTAATAACTTGGTAAAAAGCACCCGACGATTACAGATAGAGAAATACATGGATAGCTTTACAGACAAAGAACTATCCTTAATGGAATCTTTAGCCAGCGGTATCAACGAAGCAAGAAACATCGAAGACTAATTAAAAGAATCCATACATAACGGAAAGAGCCGATAAAATGAGATTGTATTAATCTCATTTTATCGGCTCTGCGTCTTTGCGTCTGGCTCTGTAATCACAGTTACTTTGAACTGCTTTATTTCAATTAAATTTTCTTGTCTGCATTTCGGACAATAGAGGGGGAATTTTTTAATTCAGTATCTTCCCTTATCTTTAATCGTGTTTTATTTCCACATACAGGACACAATATCCACTTGTAGTTTATAATAACTATCTCCTCCTTTACACTTTAATTCAAATCTTTATTAAAAAATATTTCATCTTATTTAACAAGAAACCATATTTATATAACAACATAAAATACACTAAGTTATTTTATTGAACATATATCGTACTTTATCTATCCGACTATTTGGACGACGGGGCTGGCAAACAGGTTCACCGGTAGTAACATGGTACCCTTTTAACTCTGTTAAACAAACACTACGTCCATTTGTAAAGAAAGTTAAATCACTACGATATTCTTGAATACACCGAGCAGGGATTTCTCCACTAAGAATGACCTCATTATTTTTCAATTGAGTGTCTACGATGTTCGCACAATATTTAGGAGCATCGTTGTATGCTCGTGAAAGATATTCCTGTGGCGCATAAATTTTAAAACTAAGATATGGCTCTAACAATTCTGTTCCAGCTTTTTTTAAGACTTGTTCCAATACAATAGGAGCAAGCATCCGAAAATCTGCTGGGGTACTAACAGGGCTATAGTATAAGCCATACTTAAAACAGATTTTACAGTCCGTCACATTCCAACCATACAATCCTTGTTCACAGCCATAGCGTATCCCCTCCATAACTGCATTTTGAAATGATTGATTTAAGTATCCAAGAGAAACCGAGCTCTCATACTGCATTCCACTTCCCAACGGAAGCGGTGATACAGATAAACCAATGGAAGCCCAGAAAGGATTTGGCGGCACTTCGATGTGAATGGTATATTCTGCATTTTTTAACGGTCTCTCCATATAAATGACTGTAGGCTCTTTTAGTTCTATCTCCACATGATACTTTTCTTGCAACAGTGCACTAATCACTTCCATTTGTACTTTCCCTAAGAAAGAAAGTATAATTTCATGTGTCGTAGAATCCACGTAATATCGTAGAAGCGGATCACTATCTGAGATTTCCAAAAGGGCATCAAGCAACATTTCTCTCTGTTCAGGTTTACTCGGTTCAACAGTTGTTTGTAGTAGAGGGTGCGGATTTTCAATCTTTTTTCTCTGTGGCAATAGTTTTGTATCTCCAAGAACACTATTTAACTTCAAAAACTCATTTTGCAAAATAACAATTTCTCCAGAATAAGCTCTATCAATCTTACATAATTCACCATTTATTGAAGTATACATTTCTGTAACTTTTATTTTTTCTTTTTCTGATACTCTAACCGAATCTCGTAAATGTAGTACTCCACTATAAAGGCGTATATATGCAAGACGTTGTCTTTTTTTTGTATATTCAATTTTGAAAACATTTCCGCAAAGTTCAGACGGACCTCGATGTGTTGATGAATAAAATTTATTAGTAATAACTTCTATAAGGTTATCAATCCCTATATTACTTTTTGCACTTCCATGATAAAGAGGGAACAGAGAACAATTCTGAAATCTTATGCTTTCCTCTTGTTCGAGTTCCAATGCTTCTAATGATTTACCGGACATATATTTCTCTAAAAGGTCATCGTTTCCCTCTATTACCGTATCCCATTGTTCAGATTCGGTAAAGTTCGTCACACACATATTAGGATACAGTTCTACCTTCTGTTTGATTACAATTTCGGCAGAAAGTTTCTCTTTAATATCCTGATAAACCGTTGATAAATCAATTCCATTTTGGTCAATCTTATTGATAAAAAAGATTGTGGGAATCCCCATTTTCCTAAGTGCATGAAATAATATACGAGTTTGTGCTTGTACGCCATCTTTTGCAGAAATCAGTAGAATTGCCCCATCTAAAACTGATAATGAACGATATACTTCTGCTAAGAAATCCATATGTCCTGGCGTGTCTATGATGTTCACCTTCGTATTTTCCCACTGAAAAGAGGTTATTCCTGTCTGAATTGTAATTCCTCTCTGACGTTCTAAAAGCGTATTATCCGTCCTCGTTGTACCTTTGTCCACGCTTCCTAATTCTGTAATCGCTCCACTGTTATATAATAAGCTTTCTGTTAAGGTAGTTTTTCCCGCATCAACATGAGCTAAAACTCCAATATTAATAATTTTCATGTGATTTTCCTCCATTCAAAAGCCCAAAAGGGCATAAAAATCCCAGTGATAAATACTCTTATCACTGGGATTTTTATGCATAACCATAGGCATACAAAGCATACAGATATTCTCCGGATACTTTAGAATCACATGATAAAGGTATTCTTAAACTGGGTACAAAAAACTAAGCCCTCCTAAAAAAGGACATCCAATTATTTGTTCCCACTATCAAATTGACAGTTTATTTAAGAATACCTTGCCGCATATTTATTAACTCCTTTTAAATAGATACTTAAATAATAGCACGTAAGAGCATATTTGTAAAGGAATCTCCAATTTTTTATCAAAGAGAGTACGTGATTACAAAATAGCTGTAATAATGTACCAATATTTGTTATTCTATAATCTTCCAATTACTCCCGTTCTTTTCAAGTACCAAATCAAATTGAGATACCTGCGTTGCTTTGGTCTGCTGGTCGATATACTCCACTGTCAGCGATACCGTGACTTGATTATCCTTACGATTGTGAATAGGATTTACCAGTTCTTGAAAGATGTACTCTTTTCCGATTGGTTTTAATATCCCGTCATTCACATAGTAGGAAAGTTCACTGGCTGTCGCTGTAGGATAGAGCTTGAAGAACGTCGTTAAAAACTCATTGATTTCATTGGTTGTAATGGAATCAACCGTCCCCTCACTTTCAATGGCTTTTGGTTTATAACTTGATTTCTTAGGTATGTTGGTAATGGTCGGATTCTTAACCAGTACCATATTTCCAGAACCATCTACATAGACACTCACTATATAAGCAGAGTGGACGGTCTTTGTATTTTCTCCCTCTGTAATGAGCTGGTCTACACTGTAGGTTACATTAAACTCATTGTCGCCAGTTGGCTCTACCGTCCATATCTGAAATCCTCTTACAGAAGACGATACAGGAATATCTTTGCGTACTGTATCAACATTGAGAGCTTGAAGTTCATCTGTCAGATAGCCTTTTAGACTTTCCATTCGATTATCAATGGACTTATCGGATTGCTCCCATGAATAGTAGACTTTCGCAAAGTTCTCTACAAAATTTTCTACATGATGAGTATCAACGTATTCCTTTTCTATGATAGTTGTTTCGTGAATAGTATGAGTATCTATAGCTGTAAAGTGCTTGAATATCGCAAAGCTGAAACTAAGCCCTAAAAGTACCCACAAGGCAATCACAACCTTTTTATGAGGATTGACCTTATAGACACGAGGTTTCTTTTCCTTTGGTATCTGTTTTTCTTTATTCTGATTTTTTCTAAATTTCATCATTAAATCTTCCTTTCTCATTGTTTGATTCGTCCTGCTCCCACTAAATGCTGTTGCCAGTAGGGGCTTGTTAAGTCGGCATAACCGATTGGGTCGCCTGCATGAAACATACGGTTATTGCCAAGGTATATCCCAACATGAGTAATATAAGAGCCAGCGTTATAGGTAGAATGAAAGAAAACCAAATCGCCAGCTTGTGCTTCCGATAGTGGGATATGCTGGGTCACATCATATTGCTGTTGTGCGGTTCGTGGTAAGTTAATTCCAGCTTTTCCATACGTCCATTGTGTCAGTCCGCTACAATCAAAAGAAGTAGTCGGGGAAGCTCCACCGTAAACGTATCGCCAGCCCTCATATTTCAGTGCTTCGTCCATGATGGCTTGTACCGTATCATCATCAAACTCTGTTGTGACAAGATACTGCGTTACCAGTTGCACATAAAACATATTGCCATAGTTGTATCGCCAGCCCCCATTGATAGGTATGGCTATGGGATTGGGGTAAGACACTTTTTCGCCACCTGAATACTCTTTTGAGAAACTTTGAGCCAGTTCAAAGGTATATTTATTTCCACGATTAGCCACATACCCTAAGAAACCACCACCATAATTGTAGGACTGGATAACCGATTCTAAATCTACACTGAGCCTTTCGCTACTGGCTAATAATTCACTGAAATACTTCACACCTTGCTTAATGGATTCTTCTGTACTCAATGAATTAGGTGGAAGACCGAGGGATTCCGAGGACTGCATAACATCTTCCGCAGTACCGCCCGATTCCACCTGTATAATCGCAAGAAGTATGTTGACATATTCTTCAACGCCATATTCTTTGGCATATTTTTCTACCATAGGCTTATGAGCCAGCACTTCTGCGGAAACATTCACACCTCCATAATGAATATTGGAAATTCCGCTGTCCTGTTCATCTGAAAATAAAATGGCAACAAACAGAAGCAGTGAGAAGACCATCAAGAATAATCCAGAACCACCAATCACTAAAGTTTTCAACTTCATGGTTTCTTACCGACTTTCTTAATGGTGGCGGTTTTGATTGGTGGTCTACTTCTTGTATTTTGTAGTGGTACTCTTTGAACAGTAGACGGACGTTCTTTTGTGATTGGACGTTGTGAAGTTCTATCTGCTGTAGTGGTTGAAGTTGCTGGCTTTTGAACGGTTTTTTCTTGAACGGTATTGCCTTGGCGTTCCACTTTTGGACTTGAAAAATCGGACTTAACTGCTGGACGCTCTTGTTTGGCTTGTTGAGATTCCTTATATGAAGTCTGAATATTAGACTGTTTTGAGGTCTGTTCATCATGATATTGTTCTTGTCTTGTAGTCGGTCTTTCATGAACAGAAGAAGCAGGCTGTTTTTTCTGTTTGACCTGTTCCATTTCAGAGCGACGCTTCGCAATGGTTTTTCGCCTTTGTTCCTGCTGTTCCTTGCGTCCACTGGCTCTGTCCGCTTTGGTTTGAGAAATACTACTGGTTAAATCACGGACATTCTCTTTTACTTTGGATTTTCCTTGATATACTGCATATCTTGCATTGGTCGGCAAATCTTTAACCTGTTCTTTCAAACCACTAGCAGTGTCTACCATTCTGTCTTTGGTATCAGCTACTGTACCGATGGTTTGACCGATACGTTTTCCAAGTGTTGATTTTTCCTTTCCGTCTGGTCGGGAGTGATCTGCTTGTGTCCTTGCAGAACTCCCCGAACCCGACTGTCCTTTTTTACCTGTAACAATGGCAGACCCAGCCCCTAGAGTAGTCATGGAACGTCCAAGTTTCCGCTGTAGACGGTGCATGTGAGCGTGCATAAGCATACGAGGTTTTCTCATCACACGACTTCCCACACTTTGAGAATCGTTACTCTGTAGAGAAAACATACTCATTAAATCGCCCAGCTTGAAGTAGATTCCTGCAAAGGTCACAATCTGTAGAAAAGCAATCAAAAAGAACGGATAACCAGCCGATAAGGTATAGAGCATGGTTGAAATACTAAATGCTGTCGTAATAATCAATGTGATTCCAGCTCGTGTCAAAATGGTATTAAAGAGCTTTGTTATGGCTCGTTTTGACATACCATCAAATGATGGAATCATGCTTAAAATAAAGCTCACAGGCAGAAACATAGCATAGATGATAAAAAGTACCTGCGAGAAAATCATGATTCCTGTTAATAGGAATACAAATATGGAAATCCCAATATTGAAGACAAATAGGAAGAAGACTGTACCTAAACGGTTAATGGTCTTTGTAATGGTTAGATTGGTATTGCTTCTGTCTTCAATTTCTTCCGCAACAATTTTTTCTCTGTCTTCGCCATTGTTGGAATCTGGGCTGGTGGAGAGCAGGCTTTCCACACGGTCAATACCGATACTTTCAATGTCTGAACTGTTGTATTGAAGCAGTAGCCACGGTTGCTGAACCTGTATGGAAAACAGGCTATCTCTGATTAAGTCCACGCTGTCCTTGCCTTGACTATCGGAATGGGGCATGACAATCTTCGTGCCAAGTGATAAACTGGCATTACTGATGTCTGATGAAAAGTCATTGATTTTTTTAATGTAGTCGGGAGCGTAGGCAATAAAGGAAGCCGATAGGATAAACACCAGCACAAAATTCATAATGGCATGAATTGCCTTTGTGGTTTCTCTCTTTATCAGTCCCGTATAGGCAACATAAACCCCAAGAACCAAAATCAAGAGTAAGAGGAATCCAACATAGAAACCCTCTGTTGAAAATCCGTTTGCACTCACACCAGCTAAGGTCTGCATATTCTTACCAATGGAATCTGCTGTAGCGGAAATGAAGTCTAAGGAATAGGCTTCCTGTACTAAGTAACCTGTCGCATTGGAAACATACAAACTGATTGTCCAAATAAAATTGGTAATGGCATATAGTCCATACATGACCTGTTTTCCAATCCCGTCCGACCAGTTCCACGGAAGCCAGCCCCAGCTATTATCCACATAAAAATCCAGTTGATAGTTTTCAAGTGGGTATCGGCTGTATTCATTTGCCACATTGACCGTATCATCTACCAAGCCCGCAGCTTGAACCACCGTTCCCAGCATGGCTAAAAGAAAAATGGCAATCACAAGTGTGAAAGCCACTGTCATTGCCACTTTACCTAGACGTTTCAGCGTCCAGTTTGATTTTATTCTGTTTACTATTGATGGTTTCACATTTACACCTCTTTTCGCACAGGTGGTCTGGTATCAAAGGCATGGAGCAGTTCTTCAAATACAGGGTGGAACTGTATCACACCGACACGACCATATAAATCACTGATAAGGCATTGCCCGTTTTCCAAATCACGCAATCGCTTCTGATTGTTTTCGTCCTCTGGGTCTACACCAAAAAAGGCTAAGGTCTTTTTAATCTCGTTAAGGTCAGTGGAACGAAATGCAAATTTTAAGCCGAGGTTATTTTTCAGTTTTTCATCTAAGAGGTCGTCTGTATTTTGGGTCACGAAATATACCCCAGCGTTCATAGCACGACCAGCCCGAACCAGCTTCATAGATAGTGTTTTTCCTTGTGCTACCTGTAAAAAGCTCCATGCTTCGTCTAAATCTACAATCTTGAAAATGCTTCGGTCTGTATGGATAAAGTCTAAAGCAAAGGTACTAATGACAATCAGCATAGCAACGGATAAAAGCTCCATAGTGGTATATTCCTCAAAGGAAGTTTCCTTGTCGGGAAGTACCAAGTCCGCAACCTGTATAATGTTCAGTTGTTTTTCTAAGCTGATAGACTGCTCCACATAACCATTACTGAATAATAAATGTGCAAAGTCATAGTCTGTAAAACTTTCGATATGGTCGGCTATACTGGTACTTAGTGGCGTATTCTCAACCCGTAATTCCTCAATCACTTTCATCAACCCTCGTATTTCACTATTGGTTACTGCACGAATGGCTTTTCTAAGGATTGGGAAGCGTTCCCCATCACGAGAGGAAATCCCCGTAAGGAATGTCAGAATATCAATAGCCAGTGATTCAGAATCTTTGGGATTTTTCATAATCACATAAGGGTCAAGTAAGCCTTTGTTTTTCTCATCAGAAGTCAGAGTGACGATATTGATTTCATGGGAAATCTCTGGCAAGGTTTCTTTCCATCTGCCACGTTCTGCTTTTGGGTCTACAATCACTGCTTGTGCCCCATAAAGCACCGCATAATAGACGATAAGGTTATTCGCAAAGGATTTACCACCACCCAGCGAACCAACAAAAGCCGACGCTAACGCATTGGTTACTGAACCCTTAACCCCTTGACTGGCAAGAGCAGGTTTCAGATAGACATTGCGTCCAGTATCTAAGCTGTAGCCAACATAAATCCCCTCATTTTCCCCCAGCATTTGAGTAGCACCAAAACCTAAACCAGCGAGGAAATCAGAGGTCACGTATTGAATATAATCATTCATATAACGCTTGCTGGCAGGTAAAAATTCTTCATGTAAGCCGAGCATATCCCCAAATGGTCGTACCAGTTTTACGCTTAAATCGTCATAAAAATCTTTCACTTCATTACAACGACGTTTGAGTTCGTCAAGATCATTTGCTGATACCCTTACCACATAAGACAGCTTGTACATAGATTCCTTGCTTTGGTCTAAATTGGTTTCCAGCTCATTCACACTTTCCAGAGCTTCCGCCACATTGGAGCTGGTTTCATTATCACTTTGCCAAGCGTGGTTATCCAAGTCTTTCAGTTCTTTCTTTTTATTGCGGACAGTAGATAGGGCTTTACGATTCGCTACAATTTCCACATTCATTGACGTATCAATCGGGAATGTAAATTGCTGTTGCTGGTAGTAGAAGATTTCAGAGGACGGGAAGTCCAGTTCTCCGACAATGCTGTTAATGGTAAAGTAAGCTACATAGACGGTTTCATCTTCCTGCTGGATTTTCAAATATCGCTGTTTTTCTTCCACCAAACAGCGAGTAGGCTTAATCAAGTCATAGTATTTAATCAGCGTTTCATTATCCAGCTTTTTCTTTGATAGATGGTACTCATACTCTTCATAGGCAGTGCCTGTCTGTCCGTAAAGGTGTTCAATCAGATAGCCGAAGTCGTCCTTATCTAACCTGCGGATTTTGAAACGACGAGAGATTTTATTTTCTAAGAGCTTTTCCATCTTCTGAAAACGCAGGATTTCATCATTACTCATACTAACAAAATCGCCCATCAGCTTATGGTTCACATCATAGACAAAATCAGACAAAGCATTTTTTGCTTCAACGGTAAGACTTTTCATAGAAAACTCCTGATCGTTGAGAAGCAACTTAAAGCCGATAAAGAAACGGTAGTTCACTTGATTTTCGCCAATCATGGATATTAAAGCGTCTGTCTGTTGGTCGATTTTGTCATAGGCAACCGCTTTGAGCTTGCCAGTGACTTCATTTTTGGAACGCTCTTGTGCAGAACGTATGCTGGATTCTGTACTGATTTGTAAAGCATGAATTTTGCCATCACGATTTTGTGCGATAAGCTGTCTGAAAGAATCATGCACTTGTATTTTCTGTTCTGGACTTAGAAATGAGTAATTGTAAGGAACAAGCTCATAGTAAGCATAACATTCCCCGTCTTTATTCCAGACGAGATTGTTTTCAATGTATTTAATTGGATATGCCATAAAATTCACTCCTAACTGCTGTAATGGCTTCTTGTGGCTGGTTTCTGCCAAGCGTTACTTTTTTTCCTGCATAGGTCAGCTTTGGTCGCAGTGCATAAGCAATGACAGACTTCAAAAATCCATAAGGCTTTTTACCATCAAAAGTTTTTGTAGACATAAACCATGTGAAAGCCACAGGAATCCCAAAGTATTTGAGAAATGCTCCCTCTATCATGGAAAGAGGGGGCAAGTTGCCAAGTATCATCACTGCAAAGAGTGACACGACAAACCATGTCATTTGCGTAAAGGTTATGGGAAACGGAAGTCTAAAATCATTGATAGAATACAGTACCTTTTCCACAGACCAGATACTGGTATAGCTTCGTATTTTCTTCATGTAATCAATCCTTTCATAAAAAATAGGGGTAGCTGATTGAGCCACCCCGTAAAATAGAAAATCTGCCAGTAGTAATGTACCGACAGATTTAATAGACGATTTCAAAAATCCCATGATTGGTTGAGATAAACGTTCCTGAAAGGTCTAAATCCCGACCATAGGCTTGATAATCAATATAGTTTTGAAGACTAGCTGGTACTTCGCCTAAAGCACCCGTTTCTTCAATGTAGTAGCGTGCCACGTCATACATATCATCACAATCGGAATGAATGATAATATCCTCTTGATGTTCGCTTAGTTCTTCAATGCTTGAAAAATGAGTGAGCAGAGCAGATAGCTCCGATTGTAATTCTTCGGGTAATTCCGATACCATTTCCCATAGTCGATTGAGTTCGCCAATGGAAGTGTATTCGTCAACCGTAAAGGGTAACTCGTAGTCATGAATGGCGTATTCCTCATATTCATCATTCAAGCCGATTTTCTCTTTGACTTCCTCAAAGTCAATGGGAAAGGTAAACCACGCACCGACCAATTCGCCCTCATTGTATTTGCCTAAATTCGCAATATAGACTTGCATATCGTCCATATATTCACGTCCTTTCTTTGTAGAGATTCAAAAATCCCTACCGCACTTCGTTTGGTGTACCATTCCTTTGCGGAACATAAGAAAACCACTTATATTCCACAAAAGAACGGTTTTATTTAAGCACCAATAATGCGATTGAATAGCTCTAGTAAAATGTCTTTTACTCCAGCAGCGTTGAAGACTAAGCCAACCGCAATAATCGCAATAATTAAAAAGCCAATCAGTTTGCTAAACTCACGCTTGAAGCCAAGATACAAGCCAATCACAACGATTGCTAAAAGCACCAGTGATTGAGCGTTTGATAGAAACCAGTTATAAAGGTTTTGTCCAAAATTCATAAAAATGTTCTCCTCTCTATATTCAATGAATTTGTATTTGAGTTATTTTTTTGTTGTTATCACGTCCTGTTCTTTTACTGACTGTTGCTTCAAAATCTGCTTGTGTCGGTCTGTCAGTTTCGCATGGTCGAGAATGTCTTTTACAACCTGCGTCTGGTTGATTTCATCAAGTTTAATCGCAACCTTTAAGGTCGGGGCAACTTGATGAGATAGCCAGTTCAGCGTCCTTTGGAAGGAGTAAGGCTCTGGTTTTGTGGTTAGTTTTAATCGTTCACGATTGTTCCCAATAAACCAAGCCCATTCTTCATTCAGTTTCCAATCAGAACGAGGTTTGGAATCGTCTTTATCTACAAAACGGATATACCGATTGATAATTTTAAAGGCGGTATGCTCTGGATTGTCATAGACGAGTAAATCACGGACTGCATAATAGGCACGCTCATTTTTCAATCGAATCTCAAAACGGTTTTTTACTTCTGCGTCTTCAATGGGAATATCATTTTTCTTGTACTGCTCGTAGTCCTTTTCATAGATACAGAAATAAACTTCACTTTGTAATGAACCGATATAGAGGGTGTTTCCCATACATTCCTTTTCCTCTTTGCGTACCAGTTCGCCACTGCGATAGCTTTTAAAACTGCGGAAGACGGAGATACATTCTTCCTGTTGGCACTTTTCAGTGAGTACAGGGATATTTAAAATCCCTGTCTTATCGTTAATGGCAAGGTCAAGGCGTTTCATCACACCGCCAGCCACCAAAACGTCCATAAAGAACTCATACCAGCTTCTTTGTTGTGCCAGAAGATAGCTTTCAAATTGTCTGCACCCACGACCTTTCAATTCCACCAGAACTCCTTTGTCCAGTTCATGGGAGCAAAGGACGAATATGTCGCCTAAAGCATAATGCTCTGAATAAGAATAGAAACCATAGTCCTCATGAAGAAAATAGGACAGTTTCAGTTGTAAGATGTTTTCGACCACCTGCTGTACGTCTGTTGTCGGAAAGCGAATTCTTACATAATCAAACAGCATTTCAAGGGGAGCGTCGGGATTGAAGCGTTCCAGAGCTTCCCAAAGGGACTGCTGTAAATCCTCTGATGGCTTGACTTTTCCTGTTTCAATATCGCTTAGATACTGCCTTGTAATACCAGTCGCAACAGCTAAACGGTTTTGAGATAGTCCATAAGCCAAGCGTTTTTCTTTTAAATGCTGTAACCAAGTTTGTTCATTCAGTAAAAATCCCTCCAATCAAAAAGGCGTATGTCAACTTTTAAAGCCCATTTGACATACGCTGAAATTTTGTAAATCCCTTGTAACCAAAGGATTTTCTAATGTTTTTTTGACTGTTTCCTGTCGATTTGTACCCCCCTGTTAGATACGGGGGGTTAAGTGCTGGCGTGGCTATTGCCACACCAGCCAGCAAGATCAGTCCACACCTGCGACTTCCGCTTCGCACGTCGCCTGCGTGGACTGTCTGCTGTTGGATAACTTTTTAATTTCCTCCAAGAAATCATATCCTTTTGGTACAAGGGGAGTATAAAACTCTGATATGACACTTGTTCCTACATCAACATAGCCACGACCTTTGATTCGCTTTAAGAAGAAATCCTTTTGTACGTCACTGCCAAACATCATGCCATAGCCCATTTCAGACATACGACCTAAAGCCACTCTGAAATTAAACTGATCACGGATTCCGTCGCCTAAATATTTTGCGTCTGGACGTTGACAAGCCAGTATTAGAAAGAAGCCAGCTTGACGACCTAACATGACAATCTGTTTCAGCTTATTCATAACTGCGGTGTTTTCTTTTGTTCCCAGCATTTCCATGAAAGCGACGTATTCATCAAAGATTAAGAAGTGTGCCGGGAGACCTAAGTAAGCATAATTTTTGCCAGTCTTATAGTTCTTCATCTGCTTCATTTCCTCACTACGTTTCATCATTTCTTCATAGAATGTTTCAATGCAAGAAAGCAAGTCTTCTTTTCTATAGTAGACATTTGCCATCACAGAACCTAAGTCCGCAAGATCAGCATTTTTCGGGTCAAGAATATACAGTTTTGAATCTGTATGAAGCAAGGCTTCAATCAGTGTCAGTATAAAGTAAGTTTTACCGCCACCTGTACCACCAGCAATCAACATATGAGGGAGCTTATCATATTCCCACCATACGTTTTTCATTAAGCGAAGTTTACCATCTTTAGCTTCTACTTCATCAATAGAAATACGACTGGCTATGGTGTCATAGAGCAAAGTATATTCCACATAGGAATCCTTTAACTCTTTATCCGTCAGCTCACAGTACAAGCCACTCTCTAATTTCTTTTCCAAGTGTAAGAGTTGGTCTTGATATTTTCCCAGCGTGATTTCCACCCGTATCTGTATCAAGCCATTTTTAAGTCGATAATACATTTTAGGGAAGTAGGTTATCTTTTCCTTTGTACGACCAGCACTATCTTTAAAGAAACCCTCTGTTTTGACCTGTTCAGATTCATACCACTTGTTTTCAAGTATCATCTTTGCCAGTTTTTGACGGTGGTAAAGTTGTTTAACCGTATCATAGCGAACCCGTTTGAATACAAACGCTACCAGCAAGCAGATAAGAATTGCGACACTGAAACTGATAATTAAATAGGGAATGTCAATCTTATCTGCTTGTGATAGGTTAAAATCCTGCCAGTTGATCTGCTGGATTGTCTTCACATGAAACAGTCCGACAACCAGCAGGAAAACAGGCAGGAGTGACGCTATCGTAAAATGAAAGACTAAATCTTTACCAGATGGGCGAATCCTTTTACCACGCTGTTTCATGCGAAAAAGTCTCCTTTCTACCTAGCGACTATTTGTCTTGTGTCGGTTCTTTCTTTGCTTGTGGTTGAGCTTTGAATGAACTAGAATCCTTTGTCAGCACAATATCGTCTGCCTTGATATACCAGTCAACATCTGCTCCTTGATAGGTGGCAGTAGCAACGGTGTCCGCAATGGGATTGATAAGTTCCACCCGTGCGTTATAATCAAACTCTTTCAAAGGCACGCTGGCAGGAATACTTACTTGAATCATGCGTCCTTGTCCTTTGGATTTTAAGTCATAGGTACGTTCCTTGATTTCATCTGAAACCGACCCGTCTTCATTTTGGATTCTCACTTCACGACGTAGAGCAGAGAATTTCAATTCTCCAAAAGTCGTGTCTTTATCTAATACAATGCCATTTGCTAATCTCATCATTTTTCCTCTCTTTCTTTATTCTTTTATCATGTCGTCAGCATGTAAAAGGTAATTTGTAAAACCACGAGTGCCGATTTTGTAGCCCTCTGCGGTAATACGTGGATTGACTAACTTCACACGTTCCTCAAAGCCGAAATGTTTTTCGCCAGCTTCAGCAGGAAGCACCACCACAATATCATCTGCTCTTTGAACATCAGAATAGAGATTATAGCTTCTTGATAAGACAGTTAGCCGTCCGTTGATTCTTCGCTGAACGACTTTATCCTCGCCAGCAAATTCTAAATTGCCGAATGTTTTTTCCATGTTGGGAATCACAAATTTAAGTTCCATATTTTTACCTATCCTTTCTTTTTTATTGGCTGAATGAATGTTTGATGGTCTTAAAGAGTGGGGAACGACCTTTTGATTCTTGATTTTTTGTTTTCATAAGTTCACTTCCTTTCAAAATCGGGTAAAAAAATAGACACCTCATTTTTTGAAGTGTCTACCTATTAAATATTCAAATTTTATTGGAAGTATCTTTATATCTTCACTTTTCAAGGATAAATCGTCGTATCAAAGCTCATTCATAAGTAGTAAATTAGTAGTAAATTGAGTGGTTTTGACCTTGATAAAGTGTGATAAGTCCAGTTTTTATGCGGATAACTAGATTTTTATGCTATTTTTCGCCATAAAAAAAGCGTGCCTCAAGGAGTTGACTGACCTTCCTGGGGCACGCTTTTTCCAATATGATAATGCTGGCTATTAAAAACCGTAAGCAGCATCTTTTTTGGCTTGAATTTCTGCTTGTACGTCTGCCATGGTGAAGACATCATCAACTAAACGTTCAATGCGGAAAATGATGTCATCACTGACGATTTCATTGCGACTAAAATCTCGGTCTTCAATAAAGACGTACTTGTTGACGACAGTGGCCTTCATATAATTTAAGATCGGCATCAATTGGGTTTCAACCATTAAATAATGACGCGGAGAACCAGCAGTGTTGATGACGCCAACCACCTTGTCCTGGAAGGCATTCACGGGTAGCAGATCGAACAAGTTTTTCACGGTAGCTGGGTATGAAGCTTGGAAAGTCGGCATGGTGAAGACTAAGACATCTGCAGCCATGATGGTTTTAAGGACTTGGCCAGTGTCACCAGGGTATTCAAAATAATTGCGGCCATCTGAAAAGACCATGTCCTTTTCAGCCAGGTCAATTAATTCCATGTCCGCATCTGGGCGGTAGCTTTTTGCTTGTTTAATGTATTCATCTGCAGCAACACGTGATTTAGTACCGACATTTGATCCGCTGATAACGACTGTCTTCATGGTGGGTAAGCTCCTTTTTCAATTGTAATAATGGGTAATATAGATTTGAATAATTACTTATTTTTATATAGTGTAACACGATTTGATAGGCTTGGAAAATGATTTGTTTCGTTTTCGAAATATTATGCGGAATGTTTGAATTA
>NZ_JBOEQF010000024.1:0-19204 GCF_050689315.1 Aerococcus sp. L_32 | reverse complement strand
AATCTATGCCTTTAAAAATCACCTATTTTGGTTACCTTTTGGCTTCTTTTTCGCCGCAGCCCTAATTTCAGGCTTGGGTGGGTCCATTTGGGGTTCAGTACCTATCGTCGGGTTCCTGGCCTTGAACATCGCAAAGGAAAACAATTTAGACACCCGAATCATCGCCATTGCCGTAATCGAAGGGGCACTTGCAGGGGGCGTGTTCCCGTTCGGCCCCCTTGGCGCTATCGTTCAAGGGTTGATAGCTTCCACAGGCTTTGCCGATATGGCTCAAGAAATCTCATGGCAACTATTTATTGTATCCATCATTTATCCAATTTTATTGCTATTATTCTTAATGTTTAAAGACCGGGCAAATGATGCCTACAAGCAAGTTGAGTTGAAAGCACCAGAAGCCTTCAAACCTAAACAAAAGCAGACTTTAACCCTAATGACTATTTTCATTGGTATTATGCTAATCTTCCCCATTATTGATAACTTTACTGGTGGGTCAATTTCCTTTATCGCCTCTATTAGTGATTCACTAAACCTAGGTTTGATGGGGATTGTATTCGGGGTAATCGCTTACATGTTTGAATTAGCAGACGGGCAAAAAGTACTCAACCGGACACCTTGGTCAGTAATCTGGATGACTTGTGGGATTTCATTACTAATTGGGGTTGGGGTTCAAGTAGGCATTACGGAGTCATTAGCAGCCTTAATTTCTTATGTACCATGGCCAATTATTCCAGTAACCATCGCCTTACTATGTGGTTGTATGTCAATTTTCTCCTCAACTATTGGGGTTATTGCACCACTATTCTTTACAACATTGCCTGCCCTATACGCAACAACAGGTTGGAGTCCGACTATCATGGCCGTTTGTATTATTATCGGTGGATTTGCAGCAACCGTTACACCATTCTCGGATGGCGGTAGTTTACTACTCGCTTCATCAGGTTATTTAGGAAAAGACCAAAAAGACTTATATAACACTTTATTGTTTAGGGTAACACCCTTCACAGTTGGGTCAGCAGCCATTACGGCCTTAACCCTATCAATTATCCATAGCATTTAAGCGCAAATAAAAGGACACGAGCGAATCGCGTCCTTTTTATTTAGTTAAATTGATTTAATAACGGTATTGGGTGCTGGCACCTTGAATAAAGAATTGTGTTTCTTCAAAGTGGTAAGTAATTTTAGAATAGTCGAACGGTTTCCCGTTATTTAAATGGAAGATAGATTCCGTTTTTAAGCAAGGATCGCCTTCATTTAGGTTTAAATGGCCAGCTTGTTCAGCCTTCAATTTCCCCACACGCAAGAAGTGGTCACCATAGCCAATTGGAATTTCCAGATCTTCTGTAATATAGTCGAAGATGGAATTCGAAGCAATTTCTTCACTTAAGTAAGGGATAATATCTTTGTCAAAATAAGACTCCTCTATACAGAAGGGGCGCCCTTCGATGTAACGGATGCGGGTAACATGGTAGACCTTTGTTTTTGCTGGGTCGTCAATTTTTAAATTTTCTACCGCTTCATCAGTTGGGGCAATTAGCTCAAGGGATAAAACTTTAGAATCGATTTTAAATTGGCTCAAGGTAGAATTAAACCCACCCAGGTTTAATAGGTTGATATAACCCTTACGTTGATTACCACGGACATAAACGCCAGAACCACGTACTTGGTAGATTAACCCTTGTTTCTCTAAGTCATTTAAGGCAGATAATACTGTGTTTTTACTCACTTGGTAGTAGTCCACCATTTCTTGGATACTCGGTAACTTATCATCTGCATTTAATTCATTTTCATTAATGTAGCGGACCAACGCGCCAGCCACCTCTTCGTATTTAGCCATATATAAAGAACCTCTCTCTTGGTTATTTGATACATTATATCATGAAAACTCTTACATCTGCAAATGGTTAGGGTATAAAAATATATACCACCATATAATCTAAGTTTCTCAATTTCACTTTATCATATAGGTAACAAAAAGATATTAGTAAGGTAGTTACTAGTACCACCAAATATTATTGATGCAAGATTCAAGAACTAGCGAAAGTATATTGATGATATATAATCAATCTATAAACGTGATTGTTCGCTTTCACAGGTAAAAAGGCGTATCATTTAGCCTAAGATACAGACGAATTTTGAAGAGTTTCTACTATCATAAAAGGAGAAATATGATGACTATCTATGATTACACTGTAAAAGATGCTAACGGACAAGATAAAAACCTAGCGGATTATGAAGGGGACTTGTTGTTGATTGTAAATACGGCGACTAAGTGTGGACTAGCGTCTCAATTAGAAGGTCTTGAAGACTTGCACCAAAAATATCAACGTGAGGGCTTTAAGGTACTTGGATTCCCTTCAAATTCATTCATGCAAGAACCTAAGGATGGTAAAGGGGCTGCAGAAGCATGCGCACTAAACTTTGGCACCTCATTTCCTATGTTCGATAAGGTATCAGTAAACGGCCCTAAAACAGCACCATTATTTTCCTACCTGAAAAAAGCATCTGGTAATGGTCTAGTAAAATGGAACTACACTAAATTTTTAGTAGACCGGCAAGGCAACTTTATTAAACGGTATGCCCCAACAACAGAACCCGCAGATATTGAAGCAGATATCCAAGATAACTTGTAGAGAATAAGCATCTACAAATCAAAAAGGAAGACCTGTCAAAAGCAGATCTTCCTTTTTGTGTATGTATGGGTAAAACAAGTCAATATAGTTTAGAAACCACTTCGCAAATAGGTTTCGTGATGTACCATCACTACAACTATTTACGCCAGTACTGCGAGCCTGAACGATTTTTGTCTCACCTTTTGCGGTCCAGTGGCTTTTAATTGGCTAGTACTCCTGGGAGTTTAGAAAAACACCAGATATTTTGTTTATATGTAAAATATGAATCATTATATTCTAGGTTAGTGAGCCATCATTTCTTGTGCGATTTCTGAGCCAGACATATCAGTTGGATAGTATGTTGGCCAGTGGTCTACTTCTTCAAGAAGGGCTTCTTGTGATTCGCCACCCCAGTAAATATGGTAGTGTCCTGTTTCAACGGGTGCAATATTATGGTCTGAGAATTGCACGTATTTGTAGTCGCCGGCTTCCGGGTCGTTTGTTTCAAATAAGAAACGAACACCACGATTTCCTTTTTCATAGGTTAAGATCTCGTAACCAACATAGTTATACTCGAATGTCTTGCTTTCACCGGCCACAATATATTCAATGGTGTTGTCAGTAATGTTGATATTATCGACGTCAGTTTGGTAACCAATTGTGTAGTATTCTTTATACTCTTCAGCGGTCATGCCGTCGTTTAATTTAGACTTGTAGTCAAATACTTGGTCTAATGTACCGTCTTCTAAGAATGGGTAAACAGATTGCCATTCGCCTGCATAGTCAGATAGGGTGCGGTCTAAAACGTCACCATCCTCAAAGTAGCCATTGTAGACCGTTTGTTCAGTTTCTTCTTTGGTATTTTCTGCGTCTGCGGATGGTAGGTTTGTTGTTTTTTGTAATGAAGCTAGGTTTTCCTTTATAACAGAAATATAGTCAGCACCTTCATCCATAGCTTCTTGAGAAAGGCTTTCTAGCGGATTTAGGACAGCCATTTCAACCCCTGCTTCATCAGCTAGTGTTTTGGCCATGCTGTCTGAGCCTGCTTCTTCGTAGTAGATATATTGAACATCATTTTCTGTTACGTAGTCAGCTAATTCGGCTAGACGGGCTGCTGATGGTTCCTCTTCAGGTGTTAGACCAGCAATCCCAATTTGATTTAAACCGTAATCAACGGCTAGATAGGTGAAGGCAGTATGAGAAGTAACGAAGTCTTGGCGACTAGCATTCTCAAAGGCTTCTGTATATAAGGCGTCTAACTCATTTAATTCTTCAATATAAGCATCCGCATTCCCTTGGAATTCTTCGGCCATATCTGGATATAATTCGCTTAATTGGGCTGTAATAGATGCCACTTCCATGATGGCACGATATGGTGATACCCAAGTGTGTGGGTCGTAGGCGTGTGAGTGACCTTCGTGTCCTTCTTCATCAGAGTGATCGTGGTCATGGTCGTCTTCAGAACCTGGCAGTAGGACCATGTTTTCAGTTCCTTTAATCACATTTACATCTTCCTTGATGCTGGATTCTGCAGAAGGCACCCAAGTTTCCATATTTTCATTGTGGTAAATTAGGGCATCTGATTCGTTTAGGGCCGCAATTTGTTTTGCAGAAGGTTCATAGTCATGGGCTTCTGTGCCCGCTGGTACCATTAAACTGACGTCAGCTTGGTCGCCAACAATTTCTTTTGTGAAGGCATAAACAGGGTATATCGTTGTTGCAATTTCTAATTTGTCCCCGTCATTTCCCGCATCTGCCTCAGTATTTGCTTGACCACATGCCGCCAAAAGGGCAGCTCCCATTAAGGTCAATAAAGCGAATGTCAAACTCTTATTCATCAATGTATCCTCTTTTCCAAAATAATATTCAATCAAATGTATTTGGGTACCCAATATATTTTTTGCCTTAGCTAGGGGCAAAGTTAGTAAATCGTAATCGTTACGATTTGATATCGGTAATTTATCATATGGCGGATCAAGTAGTCAACTAAAATTTACATGAAATGTCCGTCATATAGACCACGAAGGCTCTTTTTCCAAGGAATTAAGCCCTTTAAATTACTTTTGGAAAGGACTCCTATATAATGGAGAAAAGGGTTATTAGGAGGAATATGATGAAAATTGCGATTGTACAAGCAGCCTTACAACAAAGCCAGGTGGCAGAGAATTTTCAAACGATTCAAGCGTTGATGGAAGAAGCGACGGCCAATCAACCGGATGTGATTGTGCTGCCAGAATTATGGAATACATCCTTCTTACCGGAAGACGTGAAAGAGCGAGCGGACGAGGATGGCAAGGTGAGTCGTCAATTTTTAAGCCAGTTCGCTAAAAACTACCAAGTCAATGTTGTTGGGGGGTCGGTGGCCAATAAGCGTGGTGACAAGCTATTTAATACGGCCTATGTCTACAACCGAAAAGGACAAGAGCTTGCAGCGTATGATAAGGCCCATTTATTCTCACCGGCCAAGGAAAATGGTTATTTTGAAGCGGGTGAAGCGAGTGTGACCTTTGAATTGGATGGGGTCAAATGTGGGATTGTCACTTGTTATGACTTGCGTTTCCCTGAGTGGGTGCGGGCTTTAGCCTTGGCGGATGCACAGATTGTATTTGCACCGGCTGCTTGGCCTGAAGTCCGGAATCTACATTGGGATACTTTGGGACGGGCACGGGCAATCGAAAACCAGCTGTTTGTCGTATCGGCTAATTCAAGAGGACCGGTTAATGGAGACGAAGAGGCTTTATATGGGGGTCATTCAGCCATCATTGATCCTTGGGGCGAGTATGTGGTCTCTCCTGATTTACAAGTAGGCGTAAAATACGGTGAGGTAGACCTTTCTGTTATTGAAGGCATTCGTTCATCGATTAACGTCTTTAATGACCGAAGACCAGACATCTATGATATATAAGTGATAAAAATGTTTGAAGCTGTTTTTCTATATGCTATAATATATAAAAGGTTAGCAATCACGCTAACTATAGTAGTCGACACTATGCTTAACGAAAGGGAGATTCCATGAAATTAAAAACAGGTGCGCTAACATTATTCGCTTCAGTATTCTTGCTTGCCGCATGCGGTAACAGTGGTCAAGAAGACACGACTACAAGTGAAACAGCTGAAACAACCAATCAAGACGCTTCTTCAAGTGAAACAAGCTCTGAAACGGTACCTAGTTCAGAAGACACGTCTGGTGACAATGCAGATGATAGCAACGAGAGTGCAAGCTCAAGTGAAGCCAACCAAGCTGCTTCAGGAGAATTCATTTCTGAAGATGAAGCATGGCAAATTGCTTTAGACGACGCTGGTCTAACTGAAGATGCCTTAACAGAACGTGAAATTGAATTAGATGATGTGGATGACGACGATGACGATTACGATGACGTTGCCCATTATGAAATTGAATTTACTGTAGATGGTGACAGAGAATTTGAGTATGATATCGACGCAACAACAGGCGATATCTTAAATTCTGAAAAAGACAGCTAATCAAAATATGAATTTAGAGAAGGTGGTACGTGAGTGTGCCATCTTTTTAGTTTGGAAAAGTTTATTTTTGGATAAAGATAATAGACACTTAAATGCTCGATTTCTTTCGGTCAGAGCGAATCCTGTTTGCTAGTATTTTTCTGATTTCTTTTCTATAATAAAAGTATTAAGAAGTTAAGGGACTGGTGAACTAGTCCCTAGCTAAGTGAGGAGTGAATAGATGACCTTACATTTAAATATGGCTGATTTGGGTCCTGAGGCGGTCAACGACAATGGGGACAATTGGCCTTTGAATAAGGAAATTGGTTTTTCACCTTTGAATACTTTTGTCTTGGCGGTTGCGGGCTGTTCGGCGGGTGTATATCGGAATATTTTGAATAATTCAAAAATCGACCATACTTTTCATGACGTTGCCATTGATTTTGACCGTTCTGAGGAAAGTGCCAAACCAGTCACAGCAATCACGATTACTATGTATGTGAGTGTGGCTGAGGAAAATCAGGGGCGTGCAGAGCGGGCGACCAAGATGATACATAAGTATTGTCCGGTGGTCCAAAGTATTGACCCGAATATTCAAGTGAATGAGATAGTTGTTTTTCAATAGAGAGCATATAAGGAGCGTGTAATGATGGAATTTGTAACATTAAATAATGGCGTAAAAATGCCGATTTTAGGTACTGGTACCAACACTTTTGGGAAGGTTGACGGGGACTACTTTGGTGAAGTGACTGATGATACGACTGAATTGCAATCAGCGATTGCGGCAGGGTACCGTGCCATTGATACGGCGGTTTCATACCGTAATGAGTCGACTGTTGGTAAGGCGATTAAAGAATCTGGTTTACCACGTGAGGACTTCTTCATCACGTCTAAGATCCCTGGTGATTTAGACCACGCGGGTTCAGCTGAAAAAGTTGAAGCGACTTTAAATGCCTCACTGGAAGCATTACAAACGGACTATATTGACTTATACTTGATTCACCACCCTTGGGACAATGAAAATGAAATGCTACAAACTTGGTATGCTTTAGAAAACGCTTACAACGAAGGTAAAATCAAAGCTATCGGTGTATCTAACTTCGACCAAGACCAATTAGATATCATCATTGATAACGCGCGTATTCAACCAATGGTCAACCAAATTAAATCAAATGTTGAAGTTTGGAACGATGACATTATTGAATATTCTGCTGAAAACGATGTGGTTGTCACAGCTTGGGCGCCGATGAAGGGGACCGACGAAGCCTCTCGTGCTATCTTGGATGAGATTGGTACACAATACGGCAAAACTTGGGGCCAAGTTTTATTACGCTACCAAATTGAACGTGGTGTGGTCGTGATTCCTAAGTCTCATAACGCAGACCACCAAGCAGACAACTTGAATGTATTCGACTTTAACTTGAGCGACGCAGACAAAGAGAAAATCGCTAGCTTATAATAGGTGGTGCGACAAAAGTCGTTATGACTCGACGCTTCTAACGCATTAGGAAGAGTTTGATTTTTGTGGAACAGCCGTCGGAACGCAGTGACATACGGATGTCTATGCGTAAGAAGAGTCCGATATTAGTAAAAAGGGTTACGACGTAAATGTTGTAGCCTTTTTTATATGGGTAAAATTTCTAGGGGTATTGGAAGATTATAAATTTTGTTATAATGAATTGACTGAAAAGGAGACGAGCTAAAGGATGAGACAATTAAAGCAATTAACAGAACGCGTGTATTATATGCCGGCGGATGGGGATTTGGATCGCCCGGTTCTGGGTTATATCAAAGGAGACAAGTTTTCCTTGCGAATTGATGCTGGAAATTCTGCCAGCCATGTAGCGAATTTTGACCAGGAAGTTGAACGCTTAGGGTTACCTAAAGAAGCCATGACTTTAATTACCCATTGGCATTGGGACCATACTTATGGGATTCATGCGGTGGATACGCCGGTCTTAGCGAATAAGAAAACCAATGCGCAATTAGGGGTGATGGCTGAGTGGAAGTGGACTAAGGAAGCGATGCAAGAACGCCTTGAAAAAGGCGAAGAATGCGCTTTTTGTGACCAATATCTACGTGTTGAGTATGACAATCCAGTAAACCAAATTAAAGTAAAACAAGCTGATTTGGAATTTGAGGGTGAGCTGAATATTGATTTAGGTAATCTTGAAGTGAAAGTTTTCCCAGTGGTGAATCCGCACTCTGAAGATGGGATGGTTATCTATATTCCGTCTGAAAAAGTGGCCTTCATTGGTGACACCATTACTGAGGACTTCTACAACAATTCTTATTTAGACCCTGAGAAAATGGCTGTCTTACGTCAAACTTTGAGTCAACTGGACGCTGATTTCTACTTGCATGGCCACATCGACCCAATTACGTTTGAGGAATTAGACGCGTTTATGCAAGTTTAGTAGCGGCAAAAAGGATATTATTAATAAGGAGATTATTATATGAGAGATTATTTGAATAAAGATTTACTGATCCGAGCCATTGTGGCTTTTATCGGCTGTGTGGCGATTGCATTTGGCATCTCATTATCTGGGACTATCGATATGGGGATGGATCCATATAGTGCAATGAATATGGGGATTTCGGCCTTAACTGGCATTCGCTTTGGTACGGTAGTTGTTATTTTTAATGTATTTATATTTTTAGCAGTAGTCTTCGTTGACCGTAGTCAATTTGGCTTGGGGACGCTGATCAACTGGTTCTTTGTCGGTTATATCGTGGAATTTTTTGATTTCTTTTTTAATCAGGCAGGTTTAGGTGACGGTGATATGAATTTATTGATCCGGGTTGTATTGACTGTCATTGCAGGTACGATATTCCTATTCGGTGCATCTTTATACATTTCGGCCGGAATTGGTACAGCACCCCTAGATGCTATTGCACCAACTGTTGAGGAGAAAAGTAAATTTTCTTATGCGCAAGTCCGTTTTGCCCATGAAATTTTATGCTTACTGATGGCCTTATTATTAGGTGGTCCGGTTGGCCTAATGACTGTTTATTTAGGTTTCTTTGCAGGACCGATGATTTCAACCTTTAGAGCTAAACTGGCTGAACCCATTGTCACTAAATTAACTGGCAGTAAAATTTAAACGGCTATAAAAGGCGAAGACTAAATGATGTTAGCGACTTGAAAGATAGGGTGAGGGTATGGAATACGCTGAAGTGATGACGGAGCTGGAAGCTTTGGGGAAAGACCGGACCAAGAAAATGTACCTATCAAATGGGGCGGTTGAGCCGTTATTTGGGGTAACGACTGGGTCTATGAAACCCATGCGGAAGGCGATTAAAATCGATCAAGACCTTGCTGAAGAATTGTATGCATCAGGAAACTATGATGCCATGTACTTTGCAGGTGTGATTGCGAATGCTAATGCCATGACGGAAGCGGATTATGACCGGTGGATCAACCAAGCTTACTGCTTTATGTTGGCTGATTGGGTGGTTGCTGTGACCTTATCTGAAGCGGATATCGCCCAAGAAGTGGCGGACAAGTGGATTGCCTCTGGCGAGGAATTGAGGATGTCAGCTGGCTGGTCGACTTATTGCTGGTTGTTGGGTCGGTTGAAAGACGACAATTTTGATGAAGATAAGTTGTCAGCTATGTTGGAACAAGTTAAAGAAACAATTCATTATCAACCTGAACGGACCAAGCATTCAATGAACAACTTTGTTTATACGGTTGGCTTATCCTATATTCCTTTATCTGAAAAAGCCCTAGCAGTGGCGGAAGAAATTGGTGAATTAGTCATTGAGCGTGAACACAAGAAACCACAAACTTTGAATGCTTATGCGTCGATTCAAAAGGAAATTGAAAGAAACCGGATAGGTTTTAAACGTAAATACGTCAGATGTTAATTTAAATAAGTAAAAGGTGCCTGCGACTTTGTTCGCGGGCACCTTTTACTTATTTACTGATTTATTTACTTATGCATACTTATAGATTTTGAACGGCTGTTGTGACATCTGTATCGCCATCTACTACTTCAAATTCTTTACCAATAGTATTGTCGTTTTCCAGAACTGCTAGTAAGGTTTGGGCTACGTTTTGACGGGCCACGTCAATGATTTCAGCTTGGGGTTCGGTAGTGATTTTTCCTGAACCTGGTTCATCGCGTAGGACACCTGGGTGAACAATGGTCCAATCTAAGTTGGTGCGTGATTTCAACCATTCGTCTGCGTAAGTTTTCGCAGTGGTATAAACGCGTAGGACACCTTTCTCGATTTCCTCGCGACCAGTTCTAAATGTAGACACGATCACGAAACGCTTGATACCAACTGCCTCAGCTGCCTGCATAGATTTAATAGCGCCATCAAGGTCAACCATCATAACAATGTCGTCACCTGATCCACCAGCACCGGCAGAGAAAATCACTGAATCGATTTTATTGTCGGTCAGAATTTTTTCAATGTCTGCTTGTGTGTGTTTGGTTAAGTCTAAGTAAACTGACTCAATCCCACGTTCTTCAAAGAAGGGGGCTTGGTCTAAGTTACGGATGGCTGCAACTTCTTCTATCGTTTCTGAATCTTTTACAAAATCTGCGAAGTGACGAGATACGCCACCATGGGCACCAATAACGAGTACTCTCATGTTTGAAAAGCTCCTTTCAAATGACTTTTTCATTTCTCTATCAAATTTCTATATTCATTTGTCTACTATATAGTATAAAGGTCAAAAAAGGGCAACTCAAAGAATCCGCTTATTAGCGGTCGAAATCGATCCGTTTGCTTAATGGGTACATAATGAACATACCAAGGGTCATGGCCGCAAATTCAGACAGGGCAAGTGATAAATAAATTGGTAAGAAGGCGGCATCGGCACCGACTAATACGATTGTTGTAGTGGTTGTGAACATGGATAGGGCAAAAACGACTGTCAAAGTGACATAGCGAATCCATTGGTCGGACAATAAGCCAAATTGAGCCTGCATAGCCATTTTAACAAGATAATCACCTAACCAGCGACCAATATATAGGAAAATAAAGGTTGAAACAGCGCCGACGATCATGTCGATCGGGCCATATGTCAGGAAGTTGGCGATGAAAACACCGATAGAAACTGCCCAGATATAGCGTTTATTGTGAAGGGCTAGGAAGTTTAGGGATTCAGAAATCCGAAATTGAACGGGGCCGTAAGAAATCGGCGCGATGACTAGGGTGATGACCACGTATAAAGCTGCCACGACGGCAATCTTGGTCATATCTAGAGTGGTAAAACGTGAAGGGGTAATTGTATCATTTGCGTTATTCATTTAAGTCTCCTTTATAGGCTGGGCCTAGTGTGCAATTGCGACCAAAGGACACTGATACCAGTGAGTAGTACTCTACCGAAGTGTCGCAATTTTAGTGTAATTTGTAATGTTGGATTCGTGATTTTATATATGTAGAAAGTTACCGGATCAGCCAACCGCCGTCGACAGGTATGGTATTGCCCTGCATGTAAGCTGCCTGATCGCTGGCTAGAAATAGGGTCAGGGCTGCCACTTCATCAGGACCTGCCCACCGTTTAGCGGGTGTTTGAGCCATCACTTGGTCGGCCATGGGACTATCACCCACAAAATCAGCTTGGTTCATTGGCGTCATGATGGCACCAGGGGCAATTGCATTAGCGACTAACCCTTGCCCCGCATAATCGAAGGCCATCTGTTTAGTAAAACCGACGATAGCATGCTTAGCTGTTGTATAAGCAATCCCACCACCACCAGCCGTTAAGCCCGCGATCGAAGCCATATTGATCAAGCGAGAAGTAGGATTGGCTAATAAGTATGGTAGCGCCGCCTTGGTCATATTAAAAACAGACTGGAGATTATGCGTTAGGATATCCGCCCATAAATCAGGATTCGTATCCCCCAAAGCCACATACCCGTCCAACTTGCCCGCCGTATTACATAGGACATCAATTCCAGATAGGTCTTTAGTAATATGTTGGAAAAAGGACGAAACCGCCGAAACATCACTACAGTCCAATTCTTGGAAATAGTAGGTTTCTGGGTAGATAGCTTGCCATTTCGCCAATTGATCAGCATTAGTTTGAATATCCACGGTGTAAACCCGGTGGCCATGACTTAAGAAAGCCTCAACTTGGCTAGCCCCAATACCTGACATAGCGCCAGTAATTACGACATTCAACTGATTGGGTAACTTTGGAAAATCTGTATATTTATTTGTCATAGTGATCACCCTTTTATTTGGTAACAGTTTCAGGGTCAACAATAGACCAGTCTTCAGCAAGGATATCGCATACAGTTGGTTGGAACATAGAAAAGCCCTCGCCAGCAACTGAAATTAGGAAATAGGGTGTGATTGCTTGGCCTTCAAATTCTTTCGGATCAACTAGTTTTACATACTCTTCTGCGCCACCCCAACCATCACGGATGATGAAGGCACCTTCGCGTAATTTAGGTAAGATTTGTTCAAATGTCATCTTTTTGTCACCTCCTCGAATTTCATCAACAGCCATTATAGCAAATTTAAGGACAACATGTGTTTAATAAATTGTGTGAGATATTTTTTCCAAGATATGTGTTTAATAAAATATTACCCTTCTGCTTACACCTACCTATCATTGCCTTTCAAGCGGTGGGACCGGAATTTGCCTTGGTCTAATCCCTTGTCTGACCATTCAGTCTGCTCATCCTTTTTCCCCGCGAAGGTCAAAAATGTTGAAGTTATGCACCCAAAAATGATGGTAAAGCTAGGAAAGGAATTAGCGGTAATAGTTCCAAGATAATTCAGCGCAAGGAGATTGTCCTTTGTGAATAACCTATCTTTTTTAATGAATATGATTGATTTTTCATATATGCGCTGTATAATAAGGGTGAGGAATATGAATGAACGTTCATATACACTTATATATTGTAAGTAACCTAATTAAAAAGGAGTGGACATGATGACTGAAAAAGAGACTCATCACCATAAAGATACAAGACATCATACGAATCAACATACACATGAAGACGCAAACACTGACGACCATAATCCTAAACACGACCACGACCATGACCACTGTGGCCACAACCATAGTGAACATGATACCAAGCTGGCTACCCGCCTTTATATCATTGGTTTCATTGCCTTCATTTTGGGGCTTATCATTGGTAATTGGCTACCATTTGTAGGGAATAGCTTAATGGTAGCGTCAGTGATCTTATCCGGCTACCACGTGTTAGGTGAAGGCTTTGGTGATACTATTCGAGACACCATGTCCGCTGGTAAATTCAAACCTAATATCCACTTATTGATGGGGCTGGCGGCAGTTGGCGCTTTATTAATTGGCTCTTTCTATGAAGCAGCCCTATTAATTTTAATTTTCGCTGGCGCTCACTTCCTAGAAGATTATGCGGAAGGGCGGTCGCGACGTGAAATTACCAACTTGATGAATTTGAACCCAACTGAAGCTTCACTATTACAGGCTGATGGTTCAACCCAAAACGTAGCAGTTGACCAACTGCAAATCGGTGACCAGGTCCAAGTCTTAAATGGGGGGCAAATCCCTACTGATGGCCGGATTGTCAAAGGGGCGACTGTCATCAACGAAGCCTCTATCAATGGCGAATCTATGCCTAAAGAAAAAACAGTAGGTGACGAGGTATTTGGGGCGACCATTAACGGGGACCACGCTATTGTGGTTGAAGTTACGAAGAATCCGGATGAAACCGTCTTTGCAAAAATCCTGCAAATGGTGGAAGCGTCCCAAGCCAATTTGACACCAGCTGCCACTAAAATCAAGAAAATCGAGCCAATCTATGTTACAACCGTCCTGGCCATTTTCCCATTTATAGTCCTTCTAGGTCCTTGGATCTTCGGCTGGGAATGGGCAGAGGCTTGGTACCGTGGACTGATATTCTTAATTTCCGCCTCACCATGTGCCTTGGCCGCTTCAGCAGTACCCGCAACCCTATCGGCAATTTCAAACCTGGCCCGTCATGGCGTCCTATTCAAAGGTGGCGCTTACCTATCGAATCTGATTGATTTAAAAGCCATTGCCTTCGATAAAACCGGCACCTTGACCAAGGGTGAACCCGAAGTGACCGACTACTTTTTTGTTGACGGGATCCAAGACGAAGCCATCTTGCCAGTAGTTGTCGCGATGGAAAGTCAATCCAACCATCCCTTGGCCCGTGCTATTTTACAAGAATTTAAAGCCCACACAAAACCCTTAACCGACCCGATTGAAGTGACGAATGACCTTGGAAAAGGGCTAAGCGGGACCTACGCTGGCCACACTTATCAAATCGGTAAGCCATCTATATTTGAGGCCGTTCCAGACAAAATAAAGGGGCACACAGACGAATTGTCGGCGGACGGGAAAACGGTGGTTTATATCGCAAAAGACGATGCAGTTATCGGCTACATAGCTATGATGGATACGCCGAACCAAGCGGCTAAAGCCGCCATCGACTACCTCCACCAAGCGGACGTTCATACTGTCATGATCACGGGGGACAACCAAGTGACTGGTCAGGCAGTCGCTAATCAAGTGGGGATTGATCAAGTTGTGGCCAATGTTTTACCAGAAGAGAAGGCCCAAATTGTTAAAGACCTACAAGCTGAATACGGACAAGTTGGGATGACAGGGGACGGGGTCAATGACGCGCCAGCTCTAGTGCAAGCAGATATCGGTTTCGCTATGGGTGACGGAACGGATGTGGCAATTGATGTTGCTGACGTTGTTGTGATGGCTAATGATCTGGACAAATTGACTTATGCCCACCAAGTATCCAAAGATTTAAACCGAATTACTTGGCAGAATATGGCCTTTTCAATGTTTGTGGTGCTCGTTTTAGTCATCTTGAATTTCATGAGCATTTCAGATATTGCTCTTGGCGTCCTTTTCCATGAAGGCTCAACAATTTTGGTTATCTTGAATGGCTTACGCTTGTTGCGTGGGAAAAGGAATAACATTTAAAGCTATGTCAGAAAAAAGTTTTAAATTTTAATACAAGACACATGAACAAGGGTGAGTATTCAACATTAGGTGTGAATTTGAATAAATAGGATACACAAAAAAAGGGGTGTGATAATTGGTCACGCCCCTTTTTGCTTGCTAGCTTAGCTATTGGTTATTCTTTTTCCAAGTCTGGTTCCATGTAATTGATGGTATTGGCTCCGCCTAGGAGGTCGAAGTCGAATTGTTGGCCAAGACCTTGTATCATAGCTTCGTGGTAGACATGTCCTGCGACAGCAACATCCAGTGCCCCAATACCGATTGGAATAACGATGGTAGTCGTGTTTTCATTATGCTTCGGTGCCACTTGGCCTGTAGCTAACTGACCGAAATCTGCGGTAATATCTTTTTCGGATAGGCGACCTTCGTCTGTTAGGTGCTTCAAAGCGCCACGGTGAAGCGCTTGAGCTCTGTGGTCTACATAAATATGATCGGCGTTAATGATGATATCGTCTGTGATTTCGCCTCTAGAACCCATTGGCATAATGATGGTACCCGGTTTGATCATGTCGCCTGTGATAAAGGGTGCGGTAGCTCCTGTGACCGTAATCAACACGTCATTATCTGTAGCGTCTTCAGGTTTATCCGCAATGATAACTTCACCATCGATAAGGTGGGCGATGTCCTCTTTAAAGGCTTCTGCTGTTGAACGGCGGTGGTTCCATACGACTAGACGATTGATTTTATACCGTTTAGTGATGGCAATCACTTGGGTTCTAGCCTGGGTACCAGCCCCAAACATACCCAGTGAGATGGATTCACCTAGGTTAAAGTAAGATAGGGCGACAGCGGTTTGCGCACCTGTTCTAAGGTTTGTAATATAAGCCCCGTCCATAGCGGATAAGAAGCGTCCCACATGTGGGTCTAACAAGAGGATCATCCCTGTCATGTAGGGGAATCCGGCTGCTCGACGACCACCATAAAAGCCACCAATCCACTTCATTCCAGCCATGTTTAACCAGTCGATATAGGCTGGCATGGCATTCATAAAGCCGTCGTAGAAGGGGTAATTACCCGTTTCACCTAAGTCTAAATTCACCTTGCTTGGGTTGATAACCTTGCCTTGCCCCATTTCATGATAGGTTCTTTCGACAATGTTGACGGTCTCTGCCATATCGACCAACCCTCGGATGTCTTTAACATTCAGTAATAATGTCATCTAATCACTCCCTTATGTTATTGTTTAAGCCCATTCTATGTGCATGGACGTTTTTTTGTATGCATATGAGTTAATGATAGCGATTTATTTGCAAAAAGTAAAACTTAATTTCCAGTGATCGGTTTAACCTAGTGCAAATCGTTTTGGGAAAACTTTCAAAAATCATTTACTAAAATATATAAAAGTGATCAGCCGAACTACTGGCGTATTTAAAGCGGTAATCGATGCGAAGACCAATGAAATTCTAGGGGTTCGTTTATTTGGTGAAGGGGCCCATGAAATCATCAATATCATTACCGTTGCCATGAATGCCCACTTACCGTACACAATTTTGCGTGACCAAATCTATACACATCCAACTTTAGCTGAAGGATTGAATGACTTGTTCGCTATGGTTGACTAATCAGCATAAAAATAATGAACATTAAAAGGACTTGCGCCACTCATTTAACTTGAGGGTGTAAGTCCTTTTTGCATGGAAAAATGGTGATTTACTTGATTTTGCTAACTTGTTGGTAGAAGTCAGTGACGGCGATTTGGGTTTGTTTCTTGGCCAAGGCAACGGATGTATTAGGTCCCTGGGTTGAAGCAATCCAGCTACCTAGGAAGTAGACCTTGTCTAGGATTTGGTAGTTAGTGTTTAATGGCTTCGCGCTTGGGTAAGCCGCTAAAATATTGTCCCGGTTGTCAGGCAGGATTAAATTACGGCGGATCAAATTACCCAGTAACGGGTCTGTGTCTTTTGCCTGGCTTAAACGACTGTTGAAGCCAGTGGCATTGATTAAGACATCTGCCTTGTGGCGAATCCCGCTAGCGTATAGGTGGAACTGGCCATTTTCCAAGGGTTGGATATCAGACAAGCCAGAAACTAATTTTAATTTGCCTTGGTTGACTAAGTCTAAGATCATACTGATGGAAGCGGCTGGGGCTTGTGAATACAGCATGCGGAAGAAGGGGCCTAGTTCCTTGTAGAAATAGTCTTTACCGGCAGCATCTAGGGCGCCCATCATCTGGTGTAGGACTGGGTAGAAGGATCGGAAAAAGCCTTGGAAACGGCGGTAGTCAGGGTCATCTTGGCGGATGGCCTTGGTGACGGTAGCGACTGAACCTGTATTGAAGTTGGCCCAAACCCGGCTGTAGTCAATATCGTTGGCTTTTAGGTCGGCCTTGACTTGGTTGATGACGACTTGAATCGGGATAGCCCCCTTGTTGGCTGCTCTTTGTGTCTCAATCCATTCATCGTTGATAGACTGGATATAATCTTCGTTAGCGTCAGGTTGGATCACTGACCGGAAAGGTTCGTGGCGGAAGTAGACCGTCACTTCATGGTCGGCAAATAAATCGTATTTGTTGAAGTAATTAATCAAGTCGATAGTCGTTAGACCAGAGCCCACAATGCCAATTCGAGGCTTGCCTTTAGCCGCCTGCAATTTTTCCCGCAATGGGTAAGGGTCTTGAATGTAATTGATTTGGCCATCTAATTGGTATGGGTCTTGATAGGGCGGGTGGCCAATAGCAAAAAAGACCGCGTCGTAAACTTGAGACCAGCCATTTTCCGGACTAAAGACTTGATAAGCTAAGCCGTCTTCAAGTGGTCGCTGGTATAGGGGTGTCCCATCTGCGTCTACGACTTGAAAGTCGGTGACTTTGGCTTGGATATGACGAACGTAATCTTTGGCTAAATAGGGTTTGAGATATGCTTCCACATATTCACCGTAAATGGTGCGTGGGGCAAAGACATTGTCGATATCGATGGCAGGATAATTGGCCTTGGTCCAATTGATAAAGTCCTCATTGTTGTCGTCGTCAAGGGACAATGACCGCGGGAAGGAGTTGATGACTGTGGCATCGTCGTCCTCCGCATATGGGGCACCTGCACCTAAGCGTGGACGTGTTTCATAGACATCCACTTGGTCGGTCGCGGCATTTAAATCAAATTGTTTACTTAACTGGATTAGGGTGCTAGCACCTGCAATCCCAAAACCTACTATGGCAATTCGCATCTGACATCCTCATTTCTAGAAATTGGTTGATTTGTTTATGTATCTATTTAAATAATTGCATAATCACTAAAAAGAATTGTAACCGAGTAGACGGTTCTAGTGGGGGAATTTGCTCAAGCATTTATCAATCACTCGTTATCGATAAAAGTGATAACAGCGGAAGGCAATATTTGTATGCAGAACATCAAAATCGGTCAAATGATATTTGTAGGGTAAGGGCCATGTTTAAACTGATTTGATTAGAAAGGCTGATTTAATCACATTGTTAGGATTTTCGATTTGATGATAAGGGGCGTTTTGTACAATGATTGTATTTAAAATTATTATTTTTTGTCAGTGCTTGTCCTACTTCTATATCAATGATGATAGCGATTAACGATTATGGGAAAATTAAATTGACGTGAAAAGCTTGATTATCAAAGACTTTTCCTAGATTTTTTGATGTGTCACCATTTTGGCCAAAGAGAGATCAAAAAATTTTAGAGCTAGGCGGTAAGGTTGATGCTAGCGAGTGGAATTTGTTAGATTGAGTGCAAGCAAATTTATTGCAAGTCCAGATAGCAATAAAAGTAAATATAAGCAAATATTCAAATAAACCAGTGCGTGGATGAGTAGAGTAATTATGTGGGTAAGGCACAGAAAAGTCTGTAGTTGATGAGAGCAGATGCTTACCAGTAATGAAAATGACCTTTGAGCATCTAGCTAGTGAAAGCTGGTTAGACGGGTGGAACCGTTAAATTTTCCAGTATTTACTGGATGAGAAATTGCTCGTGAGGGCATTTTGAACAAGGGTGGCACCGCGAACGTTGACTCTTCGCCCCTTCTTAATAGACAAGACTGTTTATTAAGAAGGGGTTTTTATTTTTCAATAAAAGGACACATGGTGGTAGTTGGAAAGAATTGGAGGTAAGTGAATGGCTTTAAGTTTAAGTTTATTAGATCAAAATATTATTTATGAAGGTGAAACCGCTCAGTCGACGCTGAAGCAGACGGTTGCATTTGCACAGAAGGC
>NZ_JBOEQF010000023.1:0-20681 GCF_050689315.1 Aerococcus sp. L_32 | reverse complement strand
TGACTCATATGCTTTCTAAACCAACGTTTATAAACGATAACCTAGTAAAATCAACAAAAAGAGCTGTCTATTTCGCTAATTCCTCCTAGGTATCAATACCTAGGAGGAATTAGCTGACAGCTTGTAAATGAAGTCGCTTTGTTCCCTCATGAATTATACCATTAAACATACAATGTTTCAGCCACTCAGTTTGCTCATTTTGCTTGCCTTCTTGGAAAATCCGTGCATGGGTAGGAGATCTACTTCTGCGAAACTAACGTTTCTTCTCAAGTAGTGTCACTGTCTCAACATGCCAAGTTTGTGGGAACATATCTAATGGTTGAACTTGCTCGAAGTCATAGCCTGCTTCTACGAATTTTGCGATGTCTCGTGCCATAGTTGTTGGATTGCACGAAACATAGACAATCTTTTCTGGGTTAGCTTCAATTGTTGATTCGATGAAAGTATCATCTAAGCCTTTACGTGGTGGGTCTACAACAACGACGTCCGGTTGAACGCCCGCTTTGACCCATTCACCCATTACCGTTTCAGCTTGTCCTGTTTCAAAATGGACGTTATCAATATAGTTTAAAGCTGCATTATTCTTGGCCATTTTAACCGCATCAGACACAGCTTCTACCCCGTATACTTGTTTGGCTTTTTTAGCTAATGCCATGGTAATTGTACCAATACCACAGTAGGCGTCTACTACTGTTTCTTCACCAGTTAAATCAGCTGCATCAATCGCTAATTGATATAACTTTTCAGCTTGAGGTGTATTAATTTGGAAGAATGACCGACTTGAAATATCGAAGGTGAAATCAAACATCTTATCCTCGTATTTATCCACACCATATAGCACACGTTGTTTACCTGACATTACGACATTTGTTTGTTTAGTATTCGAACTCAAGACAATAGACACAACTTCTGGTACTTTTTCCACAATTTCAGTCACAATTTGGTTTTCTTCCGGTAAATCTTTACCTTTAATCACAATAATGACCATCATTTGATTTGTATAATAGCCCTTACGGATTACAATATTACGTATTAGCCCTGAATGTTTCGCTTCATCATAGCCTTTTAATTCGTGTTGGTTAAAGATATCTACAATACTTGCGATAGCTTCGTCAATTCCAGGTAATTGGATTTTAAAATCTTCCACAGGGATAATCTCATGAGAATTTTTCCGGTAAAAGCCTGAATACAATTGCCCTTCATCATCCGTACCAATAGGAATTTGTGCCTTATTACGGTATCTAAAAGTATCTTCAGAACCTACAGTAGGCAATACTTCGCGCCCTTCAGCTAGACCAAAACGACTAAAAGCATTCTCCACTTGTTTTTGTTTGAAAGCAAGTTGGGATTCATAAGTCATATGTTGCAGCGGCATTGTACCCACTTGGCTTGATACCTTATCCACAATGTCTACCCGGTCCGGTGAATCCACAGTTCGTTCCATCATTTTTCCATAGCCAAACTTTTTACCCACAGAAATAGCCCTAATTGTCCCCACTTCACCTGGTAAAGCATTCTCTACGAATAGCGGATAACCATCCACTTTAACCACACCTAATCCTTGAAAAGTAAGGTCTTCAATTGTGCCTTCAAAAGAGTCATTCTTTTGAATCGGCGTTGTATATTTCTTTTTCATATTTATCATCATCCTTTTTCATTGTCTCCACCATTTTACCATGTACACCCTTGAAATACTTGAGAAAACAACAAAACGCCAACACCCAAGTGCCAGCGTTACTAATCAAATATTTTTTATAATGTTTTTCTTAACCCATCAAATAAATAAGTGTATCAATCTTATCGTCAAAACAGGTGTCATTATGCCTATCCATTCTGTTACCAAATTCAATGTTCTTGGTTCATAATCTAAGTGAATTTTACATTTAAAGCCAAAGAATTACTTCAAGTATCCTTTATATATGTTCACATACTTATCGATGAAGGCTAAGTATTGGTCCACTTCAATAGATTCGTCTATGGTATGAGCGCTATCAATCCTACCTGGTCCATAAATAACAAAGTCAAATTTGTTATCTACATTGGTAAAGTTAGACCCGTCAGTTGCACCACTTAACCCGCGGTTTTCCGCTTGTGGATCTTCTACCTTAATTAAATCTACTAATACAGAATCATTATCTCCATCTGCATATTGGTTGTTTTGTAACAAGTTCAATTCTAACATACCTTGACCGTTAGCGTTAATATCTTCAATCACGTCATTGAAAATGCCAACCACAACGTCATTGCCTACTTCAGGAATTGTCCGTGCATTTCCTGATAGGACTGTATATTCAGGGACTGAGTTGATTTGGTTGCCCCCTTCAATCATGGTGAAGACATTCAACATTTTACCTAACATATCGTTTTCAGCTGTCGCAGCCGCTTCATCAATCTTGACATTGGTCTTGTTGATAAAATCGTTAATCAGCTGAATGGTGTTAACCCCTTTTTCCGGTGTAGAGGAATGGGCAGCACGTCCGTGGGCAATGACTTGATATTGGATTGACCCCTTGTGTTTGGTGTTGTAGTAAGGAGTTGATGGTTCGGCGATAATCATGCCGTCAATATCTTCTGTATAACCTAGGTCAGTTAATTGTTTAGACCCTAGCATACCGATTTCTTCTCCAACACAAGCTAGTAAACGAACTGTCCCGCTAAAGTCTTGGCCAGATTCTTTTAATTCGATCATGGCGATAATTAAAGCCGTTAAACCAGCTTTCATATCAGTTGTCCCACGACCGTACATTACACCATCATGAATTTCAGCACCATATGGTGGGTATGTCCATAAGTCAGGATTTCCAGCATCTACCACATCCATATGGCCTGATACGGCTAAAATCTTTCCATCTTCTTGACCTTTTAATTCTGCTACCAAGTTAACACGACCATCCGCATATTGTATCAATTCCGATTCGATACCATGTGCTTCAAGTAAGTTCTTGTAATATAGGGCGACAATTTCTTCATTACCGTTTGGTGTTTCTAATTGGATGACATCTTGTAGAATTTTAATTTTCTCTTGTTTATCCATAGAAACCTCCCTAATTAAAGACTTTACGCTCGAATGGATCTACTGAGAACCCTGCTTCTAAAACGTCTTTTGCATACTGTTGCGCGCCCCATAGTGAATGATCACGGAAGTTACCACATTCAACGCGTTCTGTCCCTTGCACATCTGACCATTTAGCCGCTAAGACATCATTCAGTACTTTTGTCATGGCTGTTGCCACTTCCTCAACTGATGGTGTTCCCCAAACGATCATGTAGAAGCCAGTACGACAGCCCATTGGTGAAATATCGATAACCCCTTCTAAATAATCGCGCGTATAAGCCGCCAATAAGTGTTCTAAAGTATGAATGGCACTTGTTGGAATGGAATCTTGATTTGGTTGCACAAAGCGGATATCAAACTTGCTTAATTTGTCCCCTAACGCCCCCGTTTCAGCGCCCGCAACACGTACGTATGGTGCCTTCACAGCATCGTGGTCTAATGTAAAACTTTCTACTTTTGCCATAATAATCTCCCTTATCTATCTCTATTTGGTCTCGGTAAATCTTCCTTATCATTTTATCATTAATTTCCCGGCTTTCAAAGGTATCCAGACCGTCACTCTTTGGAGAAGGAATCGGCGCCACCTTGTTGGTCGTCACGTGAAGGCATGTGCTATAATCAACGAAAGATCTAAAGGAGGGCCTTCCATGAAAGCAGCCGAACGACGAGACTTACTGATTCAAACCTTGAACCAAGCCACAACGCCCCTGAAAGCCACTAGCCTTGCCAAAGAATTTGGTGTCAGCCGCCAAATCATTGTCGGGGACGTCGCTATTTTGCGGGCGAGTCACCATGACATTATCGCCACAAACCAAGGCTACCTATTAGCCGATAAAGCTACGAGCGTGGATGATAGTCGCTTCCGTGGCAAAATCGTCTGCCAACATTTAGCGGACCAAGCTATTGAAGAATTAACTATAATCGTCAACCACGGCGGTTACGTTGAAAATGTCGAGGTAGACCACCCTTATTACGGGTTAATTAAAGCCAGCCTACAAATTAAGCATGCGGGCGATATTCAAGACTTCCATGCAGCCATGGATAAATCAGCCGGCACAATGCTGTCTTCTTTAACCAACGGCATCCACCTACACACTATTACAACGTCTGATGAAGCCACATTTGAAGCCATTAAAGCCGACTTAAAAGCTGTTGGCATTTTATTAGACGAAAGTATTTAGTTTACACTTTCAAAGTTTAGATTATCTTCCTTGTCAGTCTTTACACCTGTCTTGACACCTAAAGGAATTTTGCGTATGATTAACTCAACAAATTTGGGAGGAAATTATTATGCAAAGGAATCAAGTGTCTAAGCGCACACAAAATTTAACTATTACTGGTTTACTTACCGCTATAGGGATCTTTATCCCCTTAATTATGCCATTTAAAGTCGTCATAGGCCCTGCCTCTTTTACCTTAGGTTCTCATGTCCCTGTTGACATGTCCATGTTTAGAAAACCTTCAACAGCAGCTATTGTCGCAGTCGGCACTACTATCGGTTTTCTAATGGCAGGTTTCCCTATCATTATCGTGGCTCGTGCCCTTACTCACTTAATTTTTGCAACTTTAGGCGCGTATTACCTACAAAAAGCACCAAATACCCTGGTAAAAATTGGCTCAAGAACAGCCTTTAACTGCGTGATCAACACCATCCACGGTCTTGGCGAAGTGGCGATTGTATATGCTTTGACTACGGCTGGCGTAGTCCCACCATCAGATGGTTTCATGTATACTTTAATTGTTTTAATCGGTATCGGTACCTTGATCCATGGAATGATTGACTTTGAAATTGCCTATCAAATTACAAAGGCCATCGAAAAAAGAGCACACCTTGGTTTTGCTCAGGTAGCTTTATAAAATTGACACAAAAAAGAGAGCTGCCGCTCTCTTTTTTCTTGTTATTTTCCAAATATCAATAGCTGCCATTATAGTAATTCGCCATGACGTTTCACATAGATATGTTTCACGATTTGTACTAATATCAAATACAAAACGACTGTTACGGCTAATAACCCCCAGAATTGGATTGGTAATGCAGCTAAGCCAAGTGCGTGACCTAAACCTGTATACGGTGCTAATGTTCCAATTAAAATACCAATACCTGTAATTGAAAGTACTACTTTTGATGGTCGACTTTGAATAAATGGGATTTTTGGTGTGCGTAAAGTATACAAAACAAGCGTTTGTGTCCATAAGGAAAGCACAAACCAACTAGATTGAAAGATCGCAATAAATAAATCTTGTTGACCTTCGTTTAAGTTTACAAATTGTCCACCAGCAATACTTGGTGCTATAAGGAAAAATGTAACGATAAAGGTCGTGACATCAAAAATGGAACTTGTTGGACCAAACCATACCATAAATTTTTGAATGGAAGAAGCTGCCCATTTTTTAGGTAGGTATAAATATTCTTTATCCATATCGTCCCATGGTAATGACATTGACGCAATTTCATAGATTAAGCCTAAGAACAGCAGTTGAATAGGTAGCATTGGTAAGAATGGTAAGAAGATACTAGCAATCAGTACTGAGAATACATTCCCAAAGTTAGATGAAGTAGTCGCTTTGATATACTTCATGGTATTACCAAATACTTTTCGTCCTGCTAGAATCCCTTTTTCAAGAATCATTAAGTCTTTTTCTAGCAAAATGATATCTGCTGATTCTTTAGCAATATCCACTGCGTTATCCACAGAAATGCCCACATCGGCTGCTCTTAGTGCTGGCGAATCATTAATCCCATCACCTAGAAACCCTACCACATGACCATTTTCTCTTAGGATCGTCACTAAAGTTGATTTTTGCGTTGGATTTAATTTTACAAATAAGCTGTGTTTTTCAGCAATTTCACGTAGTTCTTCATTTGTTTTATCCACTAATTGATCCCCTGAAATAATATGATCTGTAGGGATACCTACCTGCTCAGCTACAGATACCGTCACTAGTTCGTTATCACCTGTCATAATTTTCACATTAACTGCATGATCATTTAAAGCTTTAATAGCTGCCTTAGTCGATGGTTTTGGTGGATCTAGGAAGGCTAAATACCCAATAAGCACCATTTCACTTTCATCTTTTACTGAGAAAGCATCTACAGGACTAGGGTTTGTTTTTTGGGCAACGCCTAATACACGTAATCCTTGACTATTTAATTTGGCAACTTGTGCTAATACTTCTTCCCGTGCTTGGTCTGTTAACTCAAGTATTTCCCCCGCATAGTCCACGTAAGATGATACAGCCAACATTTCTTCGATCGCACCCTTAGTGATCATTTGCGTTTTACCCGCTTGGTCTCCAACCACTACACTCAGTCTTCTACGCTCGAAGTCAAAAGGAATTTCATCTACTTTTGTATAAGCGAGTTTTTCACATGCTATTTCATCTTCACCTGCTTGAATAATCGCTTTATCCATAAGGTTACCTAAACCAGTTTGATAATAGCTATTTAAATAAGCATGGCGTAATACACGTTCGCTTTCTTCCCCATCAATATTTAGATGGTGTTGGAGCACAATATTATCTTGTGTTAAGGTACCCGTTTTATCTGTCACTAATACGTCAATAGCACCAAAGTTTTGAATACCTTGGAGGTTCCGGACAATCGTTCCCTCTTTTTTCATATCTTTAGCACCCTTGACTAGGTTTGTTGTCACAATCATTGGTAACATTTCAGGCGTTAAACCGACTGCAATGGAAATACCAAATAGTAAAGCTTGTAACCAATCACCTTTTGTTAAACCATTAATCAGAATAACAATCACTGCCATCAAACCCATAAAGCGAATTAATAATAGTGACGTCTTTTCAATACCCTCATCAAAACTTGTTTTAATAGGTTCATTGGCAAAGGCATCCGCAATACCACCGAATAATGTATTATTCCCGGTTCTTACTACCACACCTTCACCGACACCGCTCACTACTTCACTTCCAGTAAATACTAGGGTAGCATAATCTGTTTCAGTAGTAGGTTCCTCTATTTCATCCAGTGCGCGTTTCTCAACAGGGTGACTTTCACCTGTTAATGAAGTCTGAGATACGAATAAATCTTTACTGTTTAGTAAACGAATATCCGCTGGAATCATATCCCCAGCTTTTAACCCAACTAAGTCACCGATTACGATATCTTCAGTTCTAATTTCTTGGTACTGACCTTCCCTCTTAACTGCCGATGTCACTTCGACCATAGATTCTAATGCTTCTACAGATTGATTTGAACGGATAGTTTGAATCAAAGACATGGTACCACTTAAGATAATTAACACCACAATAATAATTGGTCCTATAATTTCCCGTTCAGCAGCTTCCACAAATACATAATCTGTTAAAAATGAAATCAAAGCTAAACTTAATAATACGAGTGTAAATGGCGTGAAATAAGCCTCAAAGATATAGCGCCATAAACTTTTCTCTGTACCATAATCTATTTCATTATCGCCGTATTCATTTCTAATTTGATTTGCTTCGTTTTCTTTAAAACCGTCTGCTTTTACTTTAAATACTTCTTTTATTTCTAAAATAGGTTTACTAGCTAGTTCAAAGTAACCTAATTTATCTCTGTTATTCATCATTGTATTCAATCCTTTCTTTCACACGATGCTACTTCCTCACATTAGTCTAAACTGTAATCAGCCACCTAATGTTCTGGAAAGGATGCAAAGAAAGTCTTTAACCATTGAATGAATGATAAAAACAACTAAGAAATGATACACCTTTTTACCATAAAAATACCTCCTCATTTTATACTTGTTAAAATGAAGATTTGTCGCAATATAAAAAGCCCCCACTAAAATTAGCGAGAGCCTACTCTAAATATCCACAACAAAAATGGGTATACACCTATTTTTGTTACTTGATCTTTTCGTGGAGTTTTAGCACTATACAACGTAAACATTCCTGTTAGCTACGTTAGAAATTCCTTCTATTCGGATGATCCTGTTATACCCATTGGCGTCTCTGGACGTTTCTGGGCAGTAGCCTGTGTTTGTATAGGAGCCTCTGCCTAACAAATCATATTCTCTTTTCAACACCTATAAGCATACGAACATTAACGGTCATTGTCAAGTCATAGAGAAAGCTTGAATTTGTATCAAGCCTTTGTTAGCTTATATTTACTAGTTAATTTTACGAATTGTTCTACCTGAACCTACCCAGTCAAACCCCTGCACTTGCTAGGAAAAATAGCCAATATTTACTTTTTAACCGTAATTAGCTTTACTCCAATTTTAGGCAATTATATATCTTAAGCATCCCAATTTATATTACTATCCGGATTAAAAAATAGTAGATTTTAAAGTTGGTCATTAAATTATTCAGGTATGTGAGATACGTTTGCAAGATTGAGCCTAGAACTACCTAGCATGCCTTAACAGTTAAAAAGGGTAACTGACCATATCAGAGTATTTGAGAGTAAGTGTAAACAAGAGACTTTGCGATTCATTTACTAACAATAAAAAACATGTCCGATTCACCGACTTGGTGGACCAGACATGTTTTAACTTTGTTCAAAATTAGCGTTTATCTAATTCTTCTGTTAATAATTGATTAACAACTTGTGGGTTCGCTTGACCTTTCGTTGCTTTCATAATTTGACCAACTAAGAAACCAGTCGCTTTCTTCTTACCAGCTTTATAGTCGTCAATTGATTGTTGGTTGTTATCAAGGATTTCAGTAATCAATGGTAATAATTGTGCTGGATCAGACAATTGAACTAACCCTTCAGCTTCAACAACCTCTTTAGCAGAACCGCCTTTATCCGCCAATAATTTGAATACTTTTTTCGCTTGTTTGCTTGAGATAGTACCATCTTCAATCAAGGCAATCATTTCAGCTAATGATTCGGGTGTTAAACCAATTTGGTCTAAGTCTTTTTCATTATCATTCATGTAAGCATTCACTTCACCCATTAACCAGTTAGAAGCTTGTTTCGGATCAGCGCCAGCTTTCACTGTAGCATCAAAGAAATCAGACATTTCTAAGGTTTGTGTTAAGATTTGAGCGTCATATTCAGGTAATTCGTAAGTATCTACATAACGTTTACGACGATCAGCCGGCATTTCTGGTAGGGTGGCTTGAATTTCTTCTAACCAAGCGTCAGCTACTGTAAATGGCGGTAGGTCTGGTTCTGGGAAGTAACGGTAATCCGCAGCCCCTTCTTTTACACGCATTAATTGTGTTTTACCAGTGCTTTCATCATAACGACGAGTCGCTTGTTCAATCACGCCACCAGCATTTAAAACTTGTGCTTGGCGTTTTTCTTCGTAAGCAAGACCTTTACGAACATAGTTGAATGAGTTTAAGTTTTTCAATTCGTTTTTGGTACCAAATTCTTTTTGACCGTAAGGACGTAAAGAAATGTTGGCGTCACAACGCATTGACCCTTCTTCCATTTTTACATCAGAAACGCCTGTGAAACGGATGATTTCACGGATTTTTTCTAAGTATGCATATGCTTCTTCTGGTGAACGCATATCTGCTTCAGATACGATTTCTAATAACGGTGTACCTTGACGGTTTAAGTCAACTAGTGAGTCGCCAGCACCGTGGATGTTTTTACCGGCATCTTCTTCTAAGTGAAGACGTTCGATACGGATTTTTTTCGTTTCACCATTCACTTCAATTTCAATCCAACCATTTTCACCAATTGGTTGCCATAACTGTGTTGTTTGGAAGGCTTTTGGATTATCTGGGTAGAAGTAGTTTTTACGGTCGAAGTGTTGTACTGGATTGATTTCACAGTTTAAGGCTAAGGCCGCTTTAATAGCGAATTCAATACCGCGACGGTTCATTTTTGGTAAGACACCAGGGTAACCGAAGTCAATAACGTTTGTATTTGTGTTAGGTTCTGCTCCAAAGTGAGCGGCAGATGGAGAGAACATTTTTGATTCTGTTTTTAATTCGACATGGACTTCAAGTCCAATGACTGTTTCGTAATTCATGCGATTTCCTCCCTCTTACTCTGCTGGATGTTTAGTATAAGCGTCGTTTACTTGTTCAACAGCGTATGCTGCACGGTAAATTTTCTCTTCCTCGAAACGGTTACCGATGATTTGTAAACCAATTGGTAGACCTTTGTCGTCAAAACCAACAGGCATTGATAAACCAGGTAGTCCAGCTAAGTTTACAGGAACTGTTAATAAGTCAGCCATGTACATTTCGATTGGATCCTCATTTTTCTCACCTAATTTAAAGGCAGTGCCAGTAGTTACTGGTGATACGATTAAATCAACTTCTGAGAAGATGTTATCAAATGCTTCTTTAATTAACATACGTACTTTAGCAGCTTTCATGAAGTATTCGTCGAAGTTTTCTGATGCGATAGAGAATGTACCTGTCATCAAACGACGTTTTACTTCATCACCAAAACCTTCAGTTCTTGTATTTACATACAATTCTTCTAGATCATTGAAGTTTTCTGCGCGGTAACCATAGCGGATACCATCGTAGCGTTGTAAGTTTGAAGATGCTTCTGCAGAGGCAATGATATAGTAAACTGGAATACCATATTTCAGATTTTCGAAGCTGATTTCTTTAACAGTTGCACCAGCATTTTCTAATTGCTTGATTGAAGCACGAACTTGCTCTTTCACTTGATCATCAACTGAGTCACCGAAGAACTCTACCGGTACACCAACAGTTAAACCTTGAACGCCATCTTTCATAGAAGCTACATAGTTAGGCACTTCAATGTTTGCTGAAGTTGAATCATGGTCATCATATCCAGCAATTGCTTCTAACATAATCGCATTATCTTCAACTGTACGCGTCATTGGCCCAACTTGGTCTAGTGAAGAAGCAAAAGAAATAACGCCCCAACGTGACACACGACCGTAAGTAGGTTTCATACCGACTATTCCGTTGTATGCCGCAGGTTGACGGATTGAACCACCTGTATCGGTACCTAATGTTGCCATCACTTGGCCAGCTGAAACTGCGGCCGCTGAACCACCTGAAGAACCACCTGGTACACGCTCTGTATCAAATGGATTACGGACTGGGCCGAAATAAGACGTTTCATTAGAACCACCCATGGCGAATTCATCCATGTTTAATTTGGCAATATTAATCGCGCCTGCTTCAGCTAATTTTTCAGTAACTGTTGCATCATAAATTGGTACAAAATCTGCTAACATCTTAGATGCTGCTGTAGTTGTGACGCCATTTGTTAAAATATTATCTTTTAATCCAATCGGAATTCCTTGTAATGGTCGGTCAGAGGAGTAACCTTTTTCGTCAGATGCTTTTGCTTTAGCTAAAGCATTTTCTTCGTCTAATGTGATCACAGCGTTAATAACGTCATTGTCTGCTTTAATGCGTCGGATAGCTTCTTCCACTAGTTCAACAGATGTCACTTGGCCTGCTACTAATTTCTCATTTAAAGAGCGAATTGTATCTGTAAATTTTTCCATTAAGCGTCGCCTCCATCTGTATCAATAATTGATGGTACTTCGATAAAGCCATCGACTGTTGTTTTGGCGTTGATAAATAATTCATCACGCGTTTGCATTTTCACAACTTTATCTTCGCGCATCACGTTTTCAAAATCGACTGCCCAGAACATAGGCGCTACATCTGTAGTATCGATTTCTTGTAACTCTTCAATCATATTTAAAATATTCCCAAATTCTTCAGTAAAGTGAACGACATCTTCATCTTCAACTTTGAATTTAGCTAATTTAGCAATCCGTTTAACTTCTTCTTCAGAAATTGACATAACGGGTTCCTCCTTCATTCTTCAGCTTAGTTTTCGCCTTATTTTACCTGTTTTATTTTAGCACAAACCGCTCAAGTCAACAATGTAAATTAAGGTTACATGAGTAGCTTTTTTATAATTTTAATCTTCTATAGTTAAAAACCGCTTATAAATGGCAATAGACAAGCTTTTATACTAAAACTTGCCTATCGATTTGCTCATTTTTCCTATTGCTGTCTGCTAGCAAACAGCTAACAACCCCTTTTTCAAATAAGAAAAATAGATTGATATGTCACAAAATATCACACATATTAATCGACTAATGCATAGTCAAAAGTGTCTGAATCTTTATTTCTCGTCAATAAGGCGCGTACACCGTCAGCGGTCACTACTTGAATTTGAATCTCAATATTGTTATTGAATACTGAGCTAGCAGTTGAAATTGCTTGCTGAGACAAGGCAATAACTTCACTATAACCATCAAACTGACTATTGATTACAATATTAACGTTTTGCAGTTCGTTATCTTGATAGTATCCTACCCCTGATAAACCTGATAGTTGAGGGTAGAAGGACTGGATTTGGTCACGGAAACGGGTGAAGGATACAGTATCTTCTTCGTTTGGTGCATCATCTACGGCATAAACAACGAAGTCCTGATTATAAGTGGACCAGTCACCGAATGAGTTGCCACTTGAAGAAACGGCATCTGTGGTATAAGTACCACCACCTAGATCACCTGATTCCTCATTTTCAAAAATGGCCACATGAATTGGCGTATCGGCGTAAGCATCATCTTGACGAATATTGCTTACAATCTTTTCCGCCATTTGTTTCCCATGTTCGATACGCTCTTCGGATGTGATTTCAAATTCTTGTGTTTCTGATTCAGAGTTAAAGGTGTCTGAATAGTTCATCCCCAAACCGATTGAAATACCAGCTACATTACCATCTTGGTCCACAACATCATATTCCATAATAGAATTTAAGTAGCGTGGCTCATATCCATCCAGTGTTTCAGAGCGTGCACCTGATGGATTTAATCCTTCTGGGTTTTCATCAGATTGTGCTTTTAAGAAGGCAATCGTTTTGTCTTCGCCAATTACTTGGCCCTCTTGAATTGAATAGTCCTCTGTTGAGAAAATATTCTTGGCTAGGTCATACAAACCGCGCTCTAAATTCTCCGCATTGGCTTGTGAAGATGCCCCCGCTGTAATGCCTGAAGCAGAATTGGTTTGGTAAGTGCCGTCACTAATGTATGACGAGTAGTATTCTGTCGACAATTGGCTTGTTTGTTGTTCTTCACTACTAGATGAAGTTTGGCTGGCTGAACCTGCTGATTCGGTTGAATCCGCTTGGTCATTTTGACAGGCTGCTAGGGCCAAGGTTGCCACCAATAATATAGATAAGGTTTTGAATTTTTTGATTTTCAATACGACATTCCCTTTCTTAACTTGGTATTCTCCCCAATCACAAGTCCGCGTTTTTCTTCTGGCGCTTCAAGAAAAGTCGTTTCAACTTTTCAAGCCCGATAGGATGACTGTAGTCCGTCTAAAGAAGCTATTTCGAAACGCACTTCATAGAGTCTATTATATTATAACCTGTCAACCATGTCTTGTTCAGAAAATACAGTAACGCCTAAGTTTTCTGCTTTGGCCAATTTTGACCCTGCATCTTCCCCAGCAACTAGGATATCCGTCTTCTTAGAAACGGACCCTGTAACGTTACCTCCTAAGGCTTCGATAGCTTTCTTAGCTTCCGGTCTTGTGTACTGAGATAATTTCCCAGTTAGGACGATTGTTTTGCCGGCCCAGAAGGAATCGATGGCTTCAACTTCTGCTTTACCCGGCCCCTTGTACTTCATGTTGACGCCATTTTCCACTAGGGCCTCAATGGTTTCGCGCGCGCCGTCTGTGGCAAAAAAGGCAACCACGGAATCCGCGATGGTTTCGCCAATTCCTTCAATATTGGTTAAATCGGTTATTCCCTTGGTCATAATTTCTTGCATGCTTGGGTATACTTCAGCTATCTGACGAGCAGCTTTCGCCCCAACATGACGAATGCCTAAACCAAATAATAAGCGCTCAAGTGAGTTTTCTTTGGAAGCTTCAATAGCTTGGATAATCTTATCTGACGCCTTGTCCCCAACCTTGTCTAAGGCCATCAATTGGTCTTTCTTGACTTGGTATAAGTCAGCTGGACTATGGACATTGGCCTTGTCATACATTTGTTCTAGGACAGATGGGCCAACACCGGTAATATTCATGGCGTTTCGAGACACGAAATGATACAACTTCTCTTTTGCTTGGGCTGGACAAGCTGGGTTCACACATCTCAAGGCCACTTCATCCTCTAAATGGACTAGGTCGCTATGGCAAACCGGACAAGTCGTTGGTTTAGGATACGGCGTTGAATCTTCAGGTCGCTTATCTAAAACAACCGTCACCACTTCTGGAATAATATCCCCCGCCTTATGGATGACCACTGTATCATTTAGGCGGATATCTTTAGCCTCAATCAAGTCCATATTGTGGAGGCTAGCCCGTTGAACGGTTGACCCGTCTAATAAAACTGGTTCCATAATGGCAGTTGGGGTAACTACACCTGTACGCCCAACCGTCCACTCGATATCATGGATGGTCGTTTCCACTTCTTCGGCTTGGAATTTGTAGGCAATCGCCCATTTGGGTGCCTTAACCGTATAACCTAAAGTTTCTTGGTCACTAAAATCGTCTACCTTGATAACAATCCCATCAATACCGTAAGACAATTCGTGACGTTTAGCAGTCATTTCTTCAATGTAGGCTTGAATTTCTTCGAAAGTTTCACACACTCTGGTTAACGGGTTTACGCGCAAGCCATAGTCTGGGAAATGTTGGAACAAGTCTTGTTGACTCTTGATCGGTAATTCATCAGAAAAGACTCCTGAGTATAAGAAAATATTCAAATTACGACTGGCTGTGACTTTTGAATCCAATTGACGGATTGATCCAGCAGCTGAATTCCGCGGGTTAGCGAAAGTTGGCAAGCCTGCTTCTTCACGTTTTTCGTTTAAGGCCAAAAAGGCATCCTTAGGCATGTAGATTTCGCCGCGCACCTCGATATCGATATCTTGGCGAAGTTTCATAGGGACTGATTTAATGGTACGAACATTGTTAGTAATATCCTCACCAACAACACCATCCCCCCGAGTAGCTGCTCGGACGTAACGGCCATTTTCATATTGAATAGCTACTGATAAACCATCAATTTTCAACTCACATACAAAGCGTATATGGTCGCCAATACTTTTCTTCGCATCTGCTACAAATTTAGCTACTTCTTCAAAATTAAAGGCATTACCTAGGGACATCATAGGTTGTGAATGGGTTACCTTAGTAAAGGCTTCGGACACAGCGTCCCCCACCCGTTGCGTTGGCGATTCAGCTTGAATGAAAGTTGGGTACTTGGCTTCTAGATCCTGTAACTCACGGTAAAGTTTGTCGTATTCGGTATCCGAAATCGTTGGATTATCTAAGGCATAGTATTGGTAGGCATAGTCATTCAAGAGATGGGTTAAGGCTTCAATACGCGCAACATCAATACTTTGTTGGTTATCCTTTGTCATCGTTCAATCTCCTTTTATTCCGTTTATTCCGTGATGTATATTTTAAGCTTGTTTCTCAATTGGGGCGAAGGCAGATAATAGACGCTTGATTCCTTGATTAGGGAAAGCGATATCTAACTCTTGGTCATTGCCAGTACCTGAAACCTTGACAACTGTCCCAACACCCCATTTTTTGTGGACGGCTTTATCGCCGATAGCCCAGGTTACTGGACCATCTACTGTTTTAATATCTTTATTAGCGGTAACTGGGTCAAATACTGACCGTTTCGCTTCTTTCTTGCGTTCATAGTAAGACTTGGCATTGGCTCTTTCATAGGTATTGGACGCTCGTTTACTTTTGCTGGCATAATCTGCCGCAAAAGTTGCGCCTGATGAAGATGAAGAACCGAAACCTGATGAGCTGCTGCCACCAAATGGTAAGTCTGATGGACTGCCGCCAGATGGTTGGAAAATAGACCGCTCATTTTCGCTGTCGTCTAATAATTCATCATCAATTTCTGCGATAAATCGCGAAACTGGGTTGGACTGGTATTTCCCGTAAAGCAAGCGCGACAATGAATTGGTTAAGTATAATTTCTCTTCCGCTCGGGTAATGCCAACATAAGCAAGTCGTCGTTCCTCTTCAAGTTCCGACTCTTCTTTAGCTGCACGGGCTAGTGGGAACATACCTTCTTCCATCCCAATAATGAAAACAATTGGGAACTCAAGTCCTTTAGCCGCATGTAAAGTCATCAAGGTCAATTCCCCTTGTTGGTCAATTTCTTGGTTGTCCAAATCTGATACCAATGATAAATCCGTGATAAAGCCCATCAAGGCATCATCTTCAGCCGGATTGTTGTCAATCACACCATCAAGTTCTGCTTGAATCCCTTCAAGGTCGAATAAATTGAAGGTACCATCTGGATTGAGTGGGTTATTGCCCGGATTCACGTCACTTTGGTTGAGGTTGGCTTCTTGTAATTCTGTCGGCCGTTCCGCTTCTTCTTGGGCCGCAATTTGCGCTGCTTGTTCGCGGTCTTCTTGCTCAGCTTCCCAACGTTTGTCGAACTCTTGGGTTACCGAAATGAACTCGTGAATATTGTCGATGCGGGCGTCAGCTTCAAGTGTTTTCTGATTTTCCAAATCCTTTAAGTAGCCGGTTTGTGCTAAAATTTCCTCGACTAAGTCTTGGATGGCTAAGAATTCGCGTTGCGTTTGGAGATTGGCCATCATTTTGCCGAAAGCCTTTAAATTCGTAGCACCTTTACCAGTGATTGGTGAATGGTCGACTAGGGTTGCCGCCTGTAAAAGGGAAATCCCTTGCTGGCTGGCGAATGTGTTTAATTTATCTAGGGTTCCTGGTCCAATACCACGTTTAGGCACGTTGATAATACGCGTAAATGATAGGTTATCAGACGGATTGGCCAGTAGACGTAGGTAAGCTAGAATGTCTTTAATTTCCTTGCGGTCGTAGAATTTTAGACCGCCAACAATCCGGTAAGGCATGTTGGCCTTGACCAAATTCTCCTCCATTACACGGGACTGGGCATTGGTTCTATACAGAATGGCAATGTCCCCGTAACGCTTGTTTTGACCTTTGATAGCATCTTTAATTTTACCGATGACATAGTTGGTCTCGTCACGCTCATTTTGCGCCCGGTAATAAGAAATCAATTCACCCTGGTTATTATCAGTCCAAAGGGTCTTATCCTTACGATAGGTGTTTTTATTGATGACATTATTGGCCGCTTGCAAGATATTTTTAGTAGACCGGTAATTTTGTTCCAATAGGATAGTGGTTGATTTTGGATAATCCTTTTCGAAGTTCAAGATATTTTCCATATTGGCACCACGCCAACCATAAATAGACTGGTCAGCATCCCCTACTACACACACATTATGGAAGTACCCTCCTAGGTGTTTGACCAATTTATATTGGGCTTCGTTGGTATCTTGATATTCATCCACATGGATATAGTGAAATTTTTGTTGGTAGTATTTCAGAATATCTGGCTGTTGGTCAAATAATTTAACGGTATACATAATTAAATCGTCGAAGTCGAAAGATTGCGCTGCTTGAAGACCTTTCTGGTAGCGTTCATATACATCTGCCACTACATCTTCTATATATCCAGAATAATTTTGACGGTAGTCATCTGGTAGCATTAAGTTATTCTTCGCATCAGAAATACGCCCTAGCAGCATTTTATGAGAGAATTTATCCTTATCTAAGTTTAATTCTTTAATAATACGTTTGATAAGGGTTTGTTGTTCTGATGGATCAGCTATGGTAAAAGACCTTGTAAAACCAATTGCCTCAGCTTCTCTTCTTAAAATACGTACACACATAGCGTGAAAAGTGGATACCCACATATCATTGGCATCCGGGCCTACTAGGGCTGAAACTCGTTCTTTCATTTCCTTAGCGGCCTTATTGGTAAATGTAATCGCCAAAATATTCCAAGGATTCACATCTTTTTCACTTAAAATATAGGCCATGCGGTGAGTCAAAACACGTGTTTTCCCACTACCAGCACCAGCCATAATTAATAGCGGCCCCTCGGTATGCTCAACAGCTTCCTTTTGTCGATCATTAAGCCCCTTCGTAAATTGATTCAATGCCATCATTAGGCCACCTTCCCGTATAGTTTCATTGATAAGGATACCATTTATAGAACACCTGTTCAACGAAAACAAGGTGCGAGAGCGACCGCTCAGCTCAACAACACTGGAATACTAATGCAGTGGCTGATGCAATCAGCTGCAAGTTAGTCTGAAGTGGACTTGAGCTGGTCGAGCGAACCCGATTATAGGATGTGATTCAGAGCGCTAAGGCAGGAGACTTCTAACGCATTTGAGCGAGTAAATGCTAAAGCATCAACTCACTCATAACGTTGGAAGATTAGTGTAGTGACTGACGCAGTCAGTTGCAAACTAATCTGAAACGCAGTCATTTCTGGTTTGCGGAACCCGATTAAACAAGGTGTGTCACAAGCTAATGCCATAAGAAAAGACGAACCTTTTAAGATTCGTCTCTCTCCTATTTGTTGATTTGATAAAGAATTAATTGGTTTATCCATATGCGGGCTTGTTTACGCGCCATCGCATAATCTTTATGTACTAAAGCCTTCAACATCGTTGGATAGATTTCTTTTAAATCATTCGCTTCTCGTTTGAAGGTTGAGTGATCCTCCTTGGCTTCTTTTATGTACAATTCATGTAGGGGTTGAATTGTATTCAAGGTAACCTGTCTGAAGTATGAATTCGGATAGAAGGATACCAAATAGGTAAACATTTTGAATTCAGTATCAAAGTAAGTTTCCAAGTCATATGCTGCAAGTGATTCAGAAATATTTTGTTTCAATTCTTCAACGCGTTCGGTGTCTACTTGGACATCTTTATTTTGCATTTGCTGGAAGAGATTCATAGTTAACAATTCAATAAATTGTAGACGTTCCACAATTGCTCGTGCGTTTAGTGCATTTTTCGCTACTACCGCACCCTTGTATTGTTCAATACGAATATAATCTTCTTCAGCAAGTTGTGCCATGGCTTTTCGAACCGGCGTACGACTCATGCCTAGCGTTTCTGCAATTTCCACTTCTTTTAAGTGTGTATCTGGTAATAGCAAATTACTATCGATTTGTTCCTTTAGGTATTGATATGCTATGTCCTTATAGCTCTTAGTCTTCGCCACGGTTTTACCCCCTATAAAAAGTACAATATACCGAAATATTGTTCATCTTTTATAATACACTTGAATAGGTACCATTGCAAATGAATTTTCTTTCACTTATCCTATTGAACCTGGTTATCAAACCGAGTTAATTCATATCTTTCTATCACATCTATCAAAGATTCCGCATAATTAGGATCGGTAGCATACCCAGCTTCTTGCAAGGCATAGGCAGCTTCTTTATACGAACTTGCATTCAAAACACCATTATAATGTGTTTCATTCCATGAAGTGCCGTTTGCAAGTAACCTTCCGTGATCAGCTACCGATTCTTCCCAAGATGTATAAACCCGGAAAGGCTCATCCACAGTAATATATTGGCCATTCACAAATTCTTGTGTGGGTAAATCTACACTTGGATCATTTGGGCTATATGATTTACGACCAAATAAATTAAAATACTCACTAGATAATTGACTTTTACCAAAATTAGATTCTAATACTGCTTGGGCGGTGACAATACTTGGTAATACATGAGAATTAGGATATTCAGTTACTGCATATTGCCCGACTAAATCCACAAATTCTTGGTCCGTATATACCATTTCCACCTCTTCACTAGAGGCCTCACTTGACGTGGGTACGCCTTGATAGTCTTGGGAAAGGAAAAATAGCATCAATCCAAGAATTGCAAGTGTTCCTAACCATATTTCTTTACGACGTTGTGAACGTCTCTTCTTGGAAATATATTGTATTTTTTTATATTTTCTTTTTTTGAAAATTAGCCTGAATGCTTGTTGATACCCTTTAAACCAACCTTGCCAACCCTTTAATTTGCGTCTTGCTTGCTTCTTTTTCTTTGCCAAAATATTGTCACCCCCTTACTTACATCTTATTTTGACCGTAATTAGTCCATTTTCCCCTGCATTATACATAAAAAGCGTTGAGTAAACCATTACGATTACTCAACGCTTATATTAAGATTATATAAATCTATACCATTGCCCCACCAAGATAAGCTTCTTGCACTTTCTCAGAAGTTAATAATTCTTGACCAGATCCTGATAATAAGATTTTACCAGTTTCCATAACGTAAGCACGGTCAGAAATGCTTAATGCTTGCTTGGCATTTTGTTCAATCAATAGCACTGTTGTACCAGCTGCATTGATTTCCTCAATAATGTTGAAGATTTGTTGGATGAATAATGGTGCTAATCCCATTGATGGTTCATCTAACAATAGTAATTTTGGCTTAGCCATTAAAGCTCTTGCCATGGCAACCATTTGTTGTTCCCCGCCTGATAAAGTCGCTGCGTCTTGGTTTAAACGCTCTTTAATGATTGGGAAGTATTCAAATGATTTTTCCATATCCTCTTTTAAGCCATCGCGATCTTTACGAGTGTAAGCGCCCATTAAAAGGTTTTCCTTAACTGACATCCCTTTAAATACGTGACGCCCTTCTGGTACTTGAGAAATTCCTGCTTTTACAATCTTCATTGCGTTTGATTTTAGGATATCTTGTCCTTCATAAAGAATTTGACCACTCTTAGCTGGTTTGATACCTGAAATTGTCCGTAAGGTTGTGGATTTACCCGCACCATTTGATCCAATCAATGACACAATCTCGCCTTGATTTACTTCAAAGCTAATGCCCTTAATCGCTTCAATCATA
>NZ_JBOEQF010000022.1:0-20735 GCF_050689315.1 Aerococcus sp. L_32 | reverse complement strand
TAATTCAAGCTATATACCTGCAATCTGTGGGATTTTATTAAAAATATCGGTGCCGATTGGCTTTATTAAAATTAAAATACTTTCATTTTTCACATACTCAGATATGACCCTTAATGATTCTTGAAGACAACTTGTCATCTGCTTTTTGATTGCGAAGTATTTTTTCCTTTGTCGTACTTTACGGCATGTTGATATGAAGGTCAAACAAAAAATGAAAATTAAATCATATTTTTCTCATTTTTGCCCAATAATTTTTAGCGAAAACCCATTTGTTTCTATATAAGCAGTCAAAAATAAATCATTTCTAAAAACCTTTTTAAAGATACGAAAAGGTACAATATTTGTCTTTATTGTACTTATTTTAGTCCATTTCGTCATTTACTTTTTTATAAGCTATAAGGTTTAGGGTTTAAATTTTTTCTTCTCCTTGGCAGAATTTGCTAAAATGAGTGCACTCAGGCACAATTAAAGGACCGAAATCATGGACATTATCCCTTACCTATTTTTTAAGGACAAGCAAAAGACGCAATGACCTATTATCAAGAAAAGCTTGACGGCAAGATATTAGCCTCAGTTGAATATGGTTCAACGGTAGATCCTGAAAATCCCGGTCAGTTACCGCTAGCCTTTCACCATTATCTGATGCATGGTACCCTAGAAACATGTGGCCAACGATTGTTATGCTCAGATGAATTTCCAAGCGAAAACCAGCCTGACTTTAATGATGTATCAGTCGCTATTATGTCAGATGATCTTGACCAGCTCCAAACTTACTTCGCTAATTTAGAAAAAGACGCGATCAAAGTTATCCTTCCCTTTCAAGCGACAGATTGGTCACCAGGATAAGGCATGTTAAGAGATAAGTACATCATTAAATGGCAGTTGAATTACGAAGCTTCATTGTTGAGAAATTTCGGCCATAAAAAAAAGCAGCCAAGTGGCTGCTTTTTTGAATAGTTAATGCTTATTCTAAAAAGTCTTTTAATTGTTTTGAACGAGATGGGTGGCGTAATTTTCTCAATGCTTTCGCCTCGATTTGACGAATACGCTCCCGGGTAACGCCAAATTGTTGACCAACTTGTTCTAATGTTTTCGATTGACCATCTTCTAGACCGAAACGTAAACGTAAAACATTTTCTTCACGGTCTGTTAAAGTATCTAATACCTCGTTTAATTGTTCTTTTAACAATTCTGCAGAAGTGTAGTCAGCAGGACTCGTTGCATCGTGGTCTTCAATAAAATCACCTAAGTGAGAGTCATCTTCCTCACCAATAGGTGTTTCCAATGATACTGGCTCTTGCGCAATTTTTAGAATATCACGTACTTTTTCAGTTGGTAAATCCATTTCAGCCCCAATCTCTTCTGGAGTTGGTTCGCGTCCTAAATCTTGCAATAATTGACGTTGGATACGTACTAATTTGTTAATCGTTTCAACCATATGTACTGGAATACGGATAGTACGCGCTTGGTCAGCGATTGCACGCGTAATGGCTTGACGAATCCACCAAGTAGCGTAAGTAGAGAATTTAAACCCTTTATGGTAGTCAAATTTCTCAACAGCTTTCATTAGACCCATGTTACCTTCTTGAATTAAATCTAAGAATGACATTCCGCGTCCTACATAACGTTTAGCAATAGATACAACCAAACGTAAGTTGGCTTCAGCTAATTCTTGCTTAGCTACTGGGTCACCTTGTTCAATACGTTGTGCTAAAGCTACCTCTTCGTCTGCAGTTAATAATTCTACGCGTCCAATCTCTTTCAAGTACATTCTAACTGGGTCGTTAATTTTAACATCAGAAGCTACGGAAGTAGGATCTACTTCCTCTTTCTTCACTTTTTCTGCTTCTTTATCGGCCTCTTTATCCATTTGACGCATTGTTGGTTCGCCATTCTCATCAACAACGGCAATACCTTGATCTTCGAATTTCTCGATCAAGCCATCCATACCTTTATCATCTAAGGCAAAAGGTTGTGCGATTTTATCGCTTAAATCCGTATATTGAATTGTACCAAGAATTTTTTTCTCAGCAATTAATTGTTTTGTAGCTTGGTTAAGTGTTACGCCGTCCACTTTTTTCTTTGCCATTCAATTCGCTCCTCACATAAATTAAAATTGAAATAGTTCAATTACCACGACTTTTTATTTGCTTTAACAAATCTATTTTTTGTTTTATCAAAATGCCAATCTGTGCAAAGTCGTCTACCGATTTTGCATAAGCAATTTCGTCGTCTAAAGATTGCATTTTTTGTTCTATGTTGCCTTTAATTTGGATGTTATAAATTAGATCTTCAACTTCGCCCTCACCTATATCTGGTGCCACTTCCATATTCATCACTTCAGCGACAAGACGCTGTTCTTCTGCACCTGACAAGGCTTGTAAGAAATCTCCAGGGTCAAGCTCACCGTCCATGTTTTGATTATATTCTCGATAGTCAGACAATAACATAAAGACCGTTTCAACTTCACTAGACTGAAAATGAAAATCCCTATTCGCTATGAGTAACCATGTTTCACTATTATAGAGTAAACGGTATAGTAATAGCAATTCACTTTTTTCAAGTTGAGACTTTTTCTTGCTTGTTGCAGCAGGAATACCTACTTGAAAATTGTTATTTGTTGGAAAAGACTGATGGTTGCCGTGGTCATCAGCTGGGTAGGATTGGTGTGATTGATTTTTAGGACTATAGCTCTCTAACTGTTGTAATAAGGTATCTTTGGATACACCAGTATCCTCAGCAATTTCACCTACATAAATGTCACGGTCGATAGGCTGTTGAATTTTTGCAATCGCCTCTAGCATAACATTAATAAATTGAATTTTACCATTATCTGTATCTAAAGAAAATTCCTTACGGTAGTAATTTCTCATGAAATGGATTGGGCTCAACCTTTTGTTCAAGACAAAATTGACATACCGTTCGCCACCATACTTTTGAATAAATTCATCAGGGTCTAAGTTTTGCTCAAAGGCTAGCACATTAAGCTTCAAACGACTACTTTGATCTTGTATCAAGTTAATTGCTCGAAGGGTCGCCTTTTGACCAGGTTTATCTCCGTCATAGGCAATTAAGACCTGTTTACTTGTTCGTTCAATAGCCTTAATTTGGTTGCTCGTTAAACTAGTGCCCATAGATGCCACTCCATTGCCTACACCTTCATTGTGTGAGGCTATGACGTCCATAAAACCTTCAAATAAAACGAGCTCTTTGGCTCTTCTGGCTTCATTTTGAGCTAAATCCAAGTTAAACAAGAAAGTATTTTTCTCGAATATTTCTGTCTCAGGACTATTCAAGTACTTGGCTGCATCAGGATGGTTTTCATAATGGTTAGACCCAGGCAAGATTCGCCCTGAAAAACCAACAGTCTTCCCTTGCGGGTTTCGCAGTGGAAACATCACACGACCAGCAAATCTATCTTTTAACCGGTCTTGGTCGCCTACAAATATACCAGAAAGTTGCAATTCTTCAGTGGTAAATTCTTTGTTTAACAGATGTTGTGCAGCTAAGCGCCCATCTTCAGGGGCGATTCCAATTTGGTAGGCATCAAGCGTTTCTTTGCTTAAACCACGATCATATAGATAGGTTAGTCCTCGATGACCATTTTCCGTATTCATCAATAAATAATGGTAAAATTGTCTTAATTCTTCATGAATTTGGATAAGTCGATTTTGCACACTTGAATAATTGGTCGTTTGTTGGCCATCATCTAAAGCTGACCAATCGAATAATGTCGAAACATTCCCAGCTTCCGCTACCTTTTGGACAGCTTGGGGGAAGGAATAACCTTCAATTTCTTCCATAAAACGAAAAACATTACCCCCCCGACCACATGAGAAACAGTGAAAAATCTGTTTTTCTTCATTTACTGTGAACGAAGGCGTACGTTCTTCATGAAATGGACAATAACCAAAATAGTTACGTCCCCTCTTTTGTAAGTCAACAAATTGACTGGTTACATCAAGGATATTTACATTGTTCTTTACTTCATTAATGATTTCCTCTGGGATAAAATTCGCCAATTGATCACCTACTTTTGCCGGCAAAAACTCACAATAAATATAGCGGAAACCAAATCAAAATGCAATCGATATGGCTATATTCTTTGCGAATTTCTACAGCCTATTCTTCAACCTCAAATTCACCATCCAAAACAGCTTGAACAACTTCCCAAGCTTCATCACGGCCATCCTTTGTTTCAGCAGAGAAAGGTAAGATCTGATCGATCGATTCTAATTCTAATGTTTTATAAATATCACTTAAGTGTTTATTCCATTGACTCTTTTTAATTTTGTCCGTTTTCGTTGCAATAACAAAATAAGGCACACCATGGTAATCCATAAATTCTTTCATTTGAATATCGTCTTTTGTCGGTTTATGACGGAAGTCTACTACAAGAAGTGCTAAAACTAGATTTTCACGGGTCGCAAAATAGGTTTCTAGCATCTCGCCCCATTTAGCTTTTTCCGTCTTACTAACTCTGGCGTACCCGTAACCTGGCACATCCACAAAGTAAAATAAATCTTCAATTTGATAATAGTTTAATTGTTGTGTTTTACCTGGTTTACTAGAAGTTCTAGCCAGTTTTTTATGGTTGATCATTGTGTTGATGAAAGAACTTTTCCCAACATTTGACCGACCTGCTAGCGCGATTTCTGGAATAATGGGTGCTGGATACTGTTCTGGCCTTACGGCAGATATCAGAAACTCAACGTTATGTACGTCCATGAAAAATCCCCTTTCTGACGCAAAAAGGAAAGACTCATTCTAGTCTTTCCCATTGTATTTAATACACTGCTACTATTGGCAATAATTAAGCGATCTTTTTGCCTTCTAAGTCAAATAAATCTGGTTCGATGTCGTCATTAATTACTGATTCAGTAATGATCACCTTAGAAACATCTTCACGTGAAGGAATTTCAAACATGATTTCTAACATCGCTTCTTCAATAATTGAGCGTAACCCACGAGCCCCTGTCTTGCGGTCTAAAGCTTTTTGTGCGATGGCTTCTAAAGCTTCATCTGTAAAGGTTAGTTCCACATTATCCATCTTCAATAATTGTTGATACTGTTTCACTAAGGCATTTTTAGGTTGCGTTAGAATATGGACTAAATCATCCTTTGTTAACTTGTTCAAGTTCGCCATGATTGGTAACCGGCCAATAAATTCAGGAATCAACCCAAAAGTTTGTAGGTCTTGTGGAATGGCTTGTTGCATAATTGCATCGTTGTCATTCAAGATATGGTTGTTTGAAGAATTACCAAAACCAATAACTTTTTCACCAAGACGTTCTTTAATAATTGGTTCGATACCATCGAAGGCACCACCTACGATAAAGAGAATATTTGTTGTATCTACTTGAATTAATTCTTGATGTGGATGTTTACGACCACCTTGTGGTGGAATATTCGCTTCAGTTCCCTCTAAAATTTTCAGTAAGGCTTGTTGCACACCTTCACCAGAAACATCACGGGTAATTGATACGTTTTCTGATTTACGGGCAATCTTGTCGATTTCATCCACATAGATAATCCCTTTTTGGGCACGTTCTACGTCAAAATCTGCTGATTGCATCAATTTAACTAAAATGTTTTCAACATCTTCCCCCACATAACCCGCTTCCGTTAGTGTCGTTGCATCTGCAATCGCAAATGGCACATCAAGAATACGTGCTAAAGTTTGAGCTAAGTATGTTTTACCTGAACCTGTTGGGCCCATTAGTAGGATGTTACTCTTTTGTAGAGATACACCATTATCATTTGTTTCGTTATTAGAGGAAATACGTTTGTAGTGGTTATATACTGCTACTGATAAAGTTTTTTTAGCTTGATCTTGACCAATAACATAATCATCTAAGATGGAACGAATTTCAGTTGGTTTTGGTGGTTCAACCATTGTATAAGATTCTTGTCGTTCTTGGTTGACTTCTTCATCTATTATTTCTTGACATAGTGCTACACATTCATTACAGATATAGACGCCAGGTCCAGCGATGATTTTGTCTACCTCATCTTGTGATTTTCCACAAAAAGAACAGTGAATCGTTGTTTGTTCATCATCATTATACATGTTATCCGTTCTCCTTTCTCTTTTACATCACCTTATTGTGCCAAATTCTTGACTTCAAGTCAATTTAAAAGTCTTCAATTTAGTGGTTTATTCTGCGTTATTATATTGACTTGAGATTTTAGAATTGCATTTGGTTTATCATTCGGAAATCCGCAGAATATTACTAGTATTTTATTGACCAATATTTTATAATGATTAACAGTGCAAAATTTGAATACAAATAAGAAAAGGAGATAACTATGAGTATTATTCGCGGAATTATCGGCTTAATTGTTATCGGATTTATTGCTTTACTTCTTAGCAAAGATCGTAAGAACGCCCGCATTAAGCAAGTAGGCATTTTATTAGTTATTATGTTTGTTTTAGCCTTTGTTGGTTTAAGAACAAGCTTTGGGATTGCAATTTTGGAAGGTGTATCAGGTTTATTTAACTGGTTAATCTTACAAGCAAACGGCGGTACCGAATTTGTCTTTGGGGAAGGCGCTACAAACTACGGGATTTTCTTCCTAAATGTTTTAATGCCAATTGTTTTTATATCTGGATTGATTGGTATCCTTCAATACATTAACGTTTTACCTTTTGTCGCTAAATATATCGGTAAAATCCTTAATAAAATTACTGGTATGGGAGAAAATGAATCATATATTGCTATCATCATGGCTATGCTTGGCCAATCAAATGGTTTGATTACGCTTAAACGTTATATTGATAAATTTTCACCTGAACAAATCTTTACATTTGTTTTAATGGGACTTTCTTGTGTATCTGCTACAACGATTGCTTCTTATATGCAAATGGTTGACGGTAAATTTGTAGTGGTTGCTATTCTATTGAATGTTTTCGCTGCGTTTATTATCGTCTCCCTGATGACACCCTATAACCCTCAAACACATCAAGTAGATTTTAACCCTATTGAAGAGGCTAAAGAAAACGAAGGTATTGATGATGAGAACTTCTTCTCTGTGTTAAGTGACTATATTTCTAGTGGTTTCCAAATTGCCCTAGCAATTGCCGGTTCTCTGATTGGTTTTACAGCTTTAATTACATTTCTTAATTCATTAGCTACCTTGGTATTTGGTATTGATTTCTTTACTATTTTAGGCTATGTTTTTTCTCCACTTGCTTATATTATGGGGGTGCCAAGTGCGGACATCGTAAGTGCTGGTTCAATCATGGCTTCTAAATTATTAACCAATGAATTTGTGGCCTTAGGAGAGGTTCAAGCGGTTGCAGGACAAGTTACTGATAAAACAATGGCAATGATGTCAACTTATGTTATCTCATTTTCAAATATCGCAACTGTCGGCATGATTATTGCTTCTATAAAAATTATGTCAGCTAAACAAGCAAAAGTTGTGGCAAATAACACATGGCGTTTAATCATTGCTTCTGTTTTAGTTTCAATGATTTCAGCAACAATCGTTGGTTTCTTCTTCTAATATAGAAGCCGTCACACCAAGGATAATTGAATAATCTTCCATAAGGCATTGTCTTTCTTCTACCAATTTGAAGGACAATGCCTTATACTTTACTTAGGATTAGATGTTGAGATATCCAACTTTATAGGGGGTTTATATATGAAATTAATTTTAGATTTTGATACTGGTATTGATGACGCAATGGCTATTGCCTTAGCTTTAGGTGAAGAGGATGCCGAAGTTATTGGGATTACATCTGTCTTCGGTAACGCTGAAGTAGACAAGTGTGTACACAATGCCTCTGCCATATTAAAATTATTAAATCGCGAAGACATCCCTGTTTTCCGTGGTGCTTCCCACAAAATTGGTGCAAGCGAAGATTACATCCAAGAAAAAGCATCTGGTATCTTCCACGGTTTAAATGGTTTGGGTAATATCGACTTACCAGCTGGTAACAATATTTCTGACCAAGACGCGATCGACTTCATTATTGAGTCTGCCAACAATTACGGCGATGAATTAGTTTTAGTGACAACTGGTCCTTTAACAAATGCAGCCTTAGCCATTCAAAAAGACTTACCTGCAATGCAAAAAATCAAAGGGATTGTTTCTATGGGTGGTGCATTAACAGTTCCTGGTAACGTAAGCCCGTTTGCTGAAGCTAACTTCTGGAAGGACTCAGAAGCGAATAACATCGTCTTTGATTCTGGTTTACCAATTAAAGTCATTGGTTTAGATGTGACTTTACGTACCCTAATCACAGATACAGATATAGCCCCTTGGTTAGAAATGTCTGAAGCGGCCAAAGTATTCCACGAGATTGTGACTTATTACTTTAAGGCTTACGCAAATTCATACGAAGACCTAACAGGTTGTGCCCTACACGATCCATTAGCAGTTTCAGTTGCCCTTAAGAGTGACTGGGTAACGGGTGAAACATTCCGTATCAAGAGTTTATACGGCGAACAAGAAGGTCGTTTAGTCCAAGATCAAGTTGCCTTAAACCGCAAGGAAGAACCGAATGTATTTGTTGCTTTAGGCGTTGACGCTGAACGCTATAACAAACACTTCCTAGACACAATCGTAAAAGCATTCTAATAGTTATTTCAATACGAAAAACCGAGCCTAGGCTCGGTTTTTTTGTGGTCATTATCTAATTCTTTTGCTTAAGAAAAAGCCAAGGGGGCACCCCCTTGGCTTTACATTTGAAAACTATAATAAAGCTTACGCTTCTTCAACAGTATCAGTGATTAATGCCATTGCTTTTTTCAATGCAATATCATTTTTCAACATATCTTCTGTTACAACGTTTTTAACTTCTTCAACAGTCATGCCGTAAGTTTCAGCTAATGTAGCAATTTCTTTCTCTACATCTTCAACTTCAGCAGTGATGTTTTCATCTTTAACGATTTGCTCAAGAATCAAGTTAGTTTTCACGCGAGTGTCAGCATCTTCTTCGAATTGAGTGTGCAAGTCTGCTTCAGTTGTACCTGTTAATTGGAAGTACATTTCTTTAGAAATACCTGAACGTTGCATTTCGTTTAAGTAGTGGTCCATTTGACGGTGAACTTCTTCATGTACCATTTCGTGTGGTAAATCAGTAATTTCAGCGTTTTCTACTGCTAAACGTAAAGCTTCTTCTTCACGAGCTTCTTTAGCTGCAGCTTCTTTTTGTTCCGCTAATTCTTTACGGTATTTTTCTTTTAATTCGTCTAAAGTTTCAACTTCTTCGTCAACATCTTTAGCAAATTCGTCATCTAATTCTGGTACTTCTTTTGTTTTCACTTCGTGTACTTTAACTTTGAATGTAGCATCTTTACCAGCTAATTCATCTGCATGGTAATCTTCAGGGAAAGTAAGGTTAACTTCTACTTCGTCGCCTTCTTTAACACCAACTAATTGGTCTTCAAAACCAGGGATGAATGAATTAGAACCTAATTCTAATGAATGGTTTTCACCTTTACCACCTGCGAATGCTTCACCATCTTGGAAACCTTCGTAGTCAATAACAACAGTGTCACCAATTTCAGCAGCGCCTTCTTTTAAAGCTAATTCGCTTAAGTTAGCTTGTGCTGCAGATAAACGGTCGTTGATTTCTTCTTCAGTTACTTCAACTTCTTGTTTAGGAACTGTTAGGTTTTTGTATTGACCTAATTTAACTTCTGGTTTAGTTGCAACATATGCAATTAATTCCCAGTCAGCATTTGTTTCAGCAGATTTGATATCGAAACGAGGTTGAGTAACAATTTCTAAACCTGATTCTTCAACAGCTTTTGTATAAGCTTCTGGTAAAACGATGTTTACAGCATCTTCAATTAAAGATTGCTCACCAAACATTTTTACAAACATTTGATAGTTTACTTTCCCTTTACGGAAACCTGGGATAGATACATCTTTTTTAATACGGTTAAAAGCTTGTTTCTTAGCTTTCGCTGCATCTTCTTTTGCTACGGTAAAGTGTAAAATACCTTCGTTTGTTGATGTTTGTTCATAATTTACTGACATTTAAATTCCCCTAACTCTAGTTATATTTACTAATTGATTACGCATTTATGCATAATCTTAACATCATAAAATACTACACTAAAACTGGCGAATTGTCTAGTTAATCAGCCAAAATGCCGTTAATGTTATACTATAAGGGTGGATATTTCTTGTTTTTATATTAAAATCCGTGTTAAAACTATGGTATATGTCCTAAATAGGATAAAATAGAGTAAATATGGTGTCAATTTTTTGGTGCCATATTCTGAAGGAGGTCATCATGAGGTATCCCAACGGTAAAGTCTACCAATCTAAGACGAATCGTTCACTATCCGCTTCTTCTAAAGGGAAAGCAAACTTTGCTAAGCGTGGTATGAAGCTGGAGGAAATGATTAATCAAGCCAACCAGTGGTATTTATTGCGTGACAAAGCTATTATTCACAAAAAGCCAACACCAATCCAAGTTGTCTCAGTCGACTATCCGAAAAGGAGTCGTGCTGTGATAACTGAAGCCTACTATCGTACAGCTTCCACAACAGATTATAATGGGATCTATAATGGACACTATCTAGATTTTGAGGCTAAACAAACCAACCTTAAAACTAAGTTCCCGCTTCATAATATTCATCAACATCAAATAGATCATATGACAAATTGTGCCAATCATGGTGGGATTTGTTTTGTCCTTTTTCTATTTAAAGAACGTGATGAAGCCTATGTGTACCCTATAAGGGCGCTACTGGAAGACTGGACTGCCTTTTTAGCCAATGACATTACTGCAATCCCTTTAAAGAGAATTCAATCTAAAGGTGTCCAAGCAAACATGGGGTATCAGCCCCGAATTGACTATTTAGCAGCTGTGGATGAAATGATTGCAGCCAATTATCAAAATTAAATAAACATACTAGGAGTGATAAGCATGAGTCAAGATCAAAACTCAAGACGACGAAGCCAAAATAATCGCAAGTCGTCTAAAAAAATTCAAGGTAAGCGAGGTAAGTATAACCGCTCTGGCATGGCCCTTTGGAAAAAGATCCTACTTGGTGTTGTTGGCGCCGGTGTAGTAGTTGGGGTAGCCCTTTCAATCATTGCCTATTCCTGGATTTCTGATAGCCCTGCAATCACCGAAGAAGATTTGTACGGTACCATCGCATCTAGTGTATATGACAATGAAGGAAACGTTGTGTATGAAACTAGTCAAAACGAGCGGATGATCGTTGACGAAAGTGATATTTCGCAAACAACATTTGATGCCGTCACCTCGATTGAGGACCAACGCTTTATGGAACATAACGGTTTTGACCCGATTCGTATTGCAGGATCTTTCTTAGCCAACCTAAAAGCTGGTGGCATTGCCCAAGGTGGTTCAACCCTAACCCAGCAATTAGTGAAGCTAACCTCTTTTTCAACTAATGAGGAAGACCAAACTTATAAACGTAAAGTCCAAGAGATTTGGCTAGCGGTTCAATTAGAACAAGACTACACTAAACAAGAAATCTTTGAGTTTTATATTAATAAAGTCTACATGGCCAACGGTGTTTACGGTATGGGGACTGCTGCTGAAGTTTACTATGGTAAATCTTTAAGTGAGCTTTCAATAGCCCAAACTGCCCTATTAGCTGGTATGCCGCAAGCACCTAACGCTTACGATCCATATTCAGATCCTGAAGCTGCTGAAGAAAGAAGAAACTTAGTACTTGCAGAGATGTTGGACAATGAAAAAATTACTCAAGAGGAATACGACGAGGCAGTAGCCACGCCAATTGACGATGGTTTACAAGATATTGACACTGAGTCAACTGAACAATCTGAAACTGCAATTATGTTAGACTCTTATATTCAGGAGGTTGCCGCTGAAGTTGAGGAAGCAGGATATGACATGTATTCAGACGGGTTACAAATCTATACGCATTTAGATATGGATGCCATGACTGAAATCTACAATACAATCGAGGATGAAGATGGTTATTACTTCACAAATGACAACATGCAAGCTGCAGCATCATTAGTGGATACAGAAACGGGTAATATCCTAGCCCTATACGGTGGACGTAACCAAGAAGGACAATTGTCTTATAACCGAGCAACGCAGTTAGAACGAAGTGTTGGTTCTTCTATTAAGCCATTTGCGGACTATGCGACTGCTATAGAATATCTAAACTACTCTACCGAATCATCTATTGAAGATGAAGAACATACTTATTCAAATGGGACAGAGATTAATAACTGGGATAATTTGTATCAAGGCACTATCACCCTGCGTCAAGCTTTAATCGGTTCTCGTAACATTCCAGCCTTAAAACTATTACAAGAGGTTGGTACCGACCAAGTTGATGAATTCCTACAAGATATGGGAATTGTGTTAAATGATGGGGATGGTGTTCTTGAATCAAACGCTATTGGTGGTGAAATCACCCCGTTACAACTAAGTGCAGCTTTTGCAACATTGGGGAATTACGGTGAATACAACCAACCACGTGCGGTTGATTACTTTACAACTTTCGATGGTGAAGAAGTCACGATTGATTCAACAAGCACCCAAGCCATGGAAGATTCAACTGCTTATATGATAACGGACATGTTGAAAGATAACTTTACGGATACTTCTTATGGTTTATCTACTAATTACCATACAGCTGGTCTAGCTGAAGCAGGTAAATCAGGTACGACAAACTATACCGAAGAAGAGGCTGCTGAACTTGGTGTTGGTTCAAGTGCGGTACCTGATACTTGGATGTCAGGTTATACTACTGATTACGCCCTATCCATTTGGACTGGTTACGATAACCCATACTCTACAGAAGAAGTTGGTTATATCGATGGGTCAGATAGATATATTGTAAGTTACCTATACCAAGATATTATGGGATACCTATCTACGACTTCAGAAAATGCAGATTGGGTACAGCCTGATTCAGTGCATGAAGTGAAATTAGTCAAAGATGCAATACCAGATGAATTCCCTACAAACGCGACACTATCATCACAAATCTTAACTGGTTTGGCTAACGATGACTTGTATTCAGATTACCAAGCTTGGTTAGCATCTGGAAATGCGATTGTACAATCATCGTCATCATCTTCTAGCCGTGCGTCATCAAGCAGCTCAAGTTCTAGTTCTAGTTCAATTTCTTCATCGTCAAGCTCAAGTTCTTCATCAGCTGAAGAATCGAGTGAAGAAGAATCAACCTCGTCTGAGAGTGAGTCTTCTGAGTCTAGTGTGAGTGAAAGTTCTGAAGCTGAAACGCCTTCGAGTGAAGTGGAATCTTCAAGTGTTTCATCATCCACTACGCAACCAAGCACTTCATCATCATCATCTAGACCAGCAGACACTGGCGACAACGAGGATGTTGAGGAAGAGGAAGTAGACGAAGCTGCTTAGGACCGGAATTACCAATTGAATCAATGATATAACAATATTTTAAAAGGCCTGTGATGTTTTGTCGCAGGCCTTTTCTATTCCATAAATTATATATCCCTATTAATTGTGCTTTAGAATTGAAGGCACTATAATAGACTTAATCGAAAAAAGAGGTGAAATTATGTTTGCATTAGACTACTATAACACTGTAACTATTCCATCCGCTTCACCTGACCGCCCTTACATCCCTGTTTACGCTTGGCAAAACGCCGATCATCCAAAAGCTATTATCCATATTGTCCATGGGATGTCAGAATTTGGTGGTCGCTATAAAAAAGTGGCTGAGTCATTTGTGGACCAAAACTTTTTAGTCATCGCCCATGACCATATTGGCCATGGAGGACTAGCTAAAGAACACAACCGTTTAGGCTATTTTGGCACAACGGTTGCTGATAAAGTCATGGTTGAAGACTTACATCGAGTGGTTCAAGCAACCAAGAAACATTATCCCGACTTACCCTATTATGTGTTAGGTCATTCAATGGGGGCATACATAACCCGTTTATATCTTGGTCAATATAGTGAGGAAGTAGACGGCGTATTATTGAGTGGGACGAACACTCATAGCCCTATTTTCGCTACAGGTGCAGCTTTAGCACCTATTTTAAATACCTTGCATCCAGATGCCTACAATTACTATATCCATCAAAAACTATTCGGTACGGGTATAACTGATGACCCTGCCGTTGCCAATGCTTTTCCAGAATATTGGTATCCCCCTAAAAATGGTGAAGAAAGGGATTGGCCACTAGTTGGCTTTGTTTTCACCAATAACGGTTTTGCAGAGTTGGTAAAAATTGCCCATAAGGCAACTTTACCCAGCTGGACCCGAAACATCCGGAAGGACTTACCAATTGCCATTATTGCTGGTCGTAACGATCCACTGATTAATGGTGGTAAAGAAACCTACAAACTGGCTAAAGAATTCACCCGTTCTGGATTTGATGATGTCACAATCATGATGTTTGAAAATCGCGGTCATGAATGTTTAATGTACGGCAATACTAAACCCGTTTACCAAATAATCAATAATTGGTTTAAGAAACAACTAAAAACCATTCATGATTAAGTATATACAAAAAACATGCAAAAATCGCGCCTGTCATTTTCGACAGGCGCGATTTTTCATGCAGCCAATATTTTAACTTTAAGTCCATTTTTCGTAGTCTTCGTCTGACATGGCTTCAACTTGCCCTAGTAAGTAACCATTACCTACTTGTGAGAAGAAGTCGTGGTTTGAAGTACCGGTAGAAATACCGTTCATAACGATAGGGTCTACATCATCAGCAGTATCTGGGAATAATGGGTCAAATCCTAAGTTTTGTAATGCTTTGTTGGCATTGTAACGTAGGAAGATTTTCACATCTTCAGTCCAGCCTAAGTCATCATAGATGTACTCGCTGTATTTCGCTTCGTTTTCATATAATTCAAACAATAAGCTGAACGCCCAATTTTGCATGTCTTCTTGCTCTTCTTTCGATAATTGATTGAAAGCAATTTGGAATTTATAACCAATGTAAGTACCATGGACACTTTCATCACGTAAAATCAATTTAATAATTTCAGCGACGTTTGGCAATTTACCGTTACCTAAGTACCAAAGTGGTGCATAGAATCCCGAGTAGAATAAGAATGACTCAAGGAATACTGAAGCTACTTTTCTTTGTAAATCTGTACCGTTTTGGTAAATATCATTGATTCGGTTCGCTTTGTATTGGATAAATTCATTTTCCCGTGTCCAGGCAAAGATTTTATCAATTTCTTTAGGTGTGTTTAAAGTTGAGAAAATAGATGAATACGATTTAGCATGTACACTTTCCATGAATTGGATGTTATTGTAAACCGCCTCTTCATGTTGGGTACGGATAGATGCTTTAAGTGATTCCATACCATCTTCAGATTGCAAAGTATCTAGTAGTGTTAAACCACCAAATACTTTTCCAATCATGTCTTGTTCTCTGTCTGATAATGTACGCCATGTATCTAAATCATTTGATAATGGAATACGTGTATCTAACCAAAATTGTTCTGTTAACTTTTCCCAAGTCAACTTGTCAATCATATCCTCAATATCATTCCAGTTAATAGCAATATAAGGATTTTCATTAAAATTCGTCATGTGTGTTCCTTCCTTATTCCGAGTGCAATCGATTAAACAGTACAACTTTCACAGTAATTTGCGCCAACTTCTTCGTTGTTGTCTGTGAATGTACGTACGTAGTAAATAGATTTGATGCCACGATTCCATGCGTAACGACGCAAGATGTTTAAATCACGTGTCGTCATTTTGCTTGTACGCCCTTCTTTCCAAGGGTATAAACCTGCAGGAATATCTGAACGCATGAATAAGGTTAAACTCATACCTTGATCAATATGTTGTTGAGCTGCTGCATAAATATCGATAATACGACGGTTGTCGATATCGTAAGCAGATTGGTAATAAGGTAGCGTCTTATTGCTTAAGAATGGTGCTGGATAGTAAGTCTTACCAGTTTTCTTTTCTTGACGCTCTTCAATCAATTGGATGATTGGATGTAAACTTGAGCTTGTTTCGTTTACGTAAGAAATTGAACCAGTAGGCGCAACTGCTAAACGGTTTTGGTGGTATAAACCATGCTCTTGAACGGCAGCGCGTAAGGCTTTCCAGTCTTCTTGAGTTGGGATGTGAATACCTTCAAATTGTGCTGCAACTCTTTCAAATTCAAACGTTGTTTCTTCATTGATGTATTTGTCAAAATATTCACCTGTCGCATAAGTTGATTTTTCGAAGTTTTCGAAAGTGATACCACGTTCTTTAGCGATTCTATTAGATGCTACTAAAGTATAGTAGTTTAATAGTAAGAAGTATTTGTCTGTAAATTCAATCGATTCTGGTGAACCATAGTGCATTTCATTTAAGGCAAAATAAGTATGTAGTCCCATTGCCCCTAAACCGATAGTATGCGCTAAATCATTACCTTTTTTAATTGAAGGTACTACGTCAATAGCTGATGCATCTGTTACATATGTTAAACCGCGAACCATTGTATCAACAGATTTACCAAAGTCTGGTGAATGCATTAAGTTATTGATATTTGTTGAACCCAAGTTACATGAAATATCTGTACCTAATTCTTCAAATGTTTGGTCGTTGTTGATAATTGAAGGACGTTGTACTTGTAAAATTTCTGAACACAAGTTACTCATAACAATTGTCCCATCAATTGGGTTTTGGTCATTTACAGTATCGATATTGATGATGTAAGGATAACCAGATTCTTGTTGTAATTTAGAGATATCGTCTTCTAAATCACGCGCACGGATCTTAGATTTCTTGATTTCTGGGTTGTTCACCAAGTTATCATACTCTTCTGTAATGTTGACATAGGCATAAGGTTTACCATAAATACGTTCAACATCATAAGGACTGAATAAGTACATCATTTCGTCTTTTTCTGCTAACTCATAGAATTTATCGGGTACAACTAGACCTAGTGATAATGTCTTCACACGGATTTTTTCATCAGCGTTTTCTTTTTTCGCAGATAAGAATGATACAACATCTGGATGGAAGACGCTAAGGTAAACTGCACCTGCACCGTTACGTTGCCCTAATTGGTTAGAGTAAGAGAATGAATCTTCTAGTAATTTCATGACTGGAATGATACCTGAAGAAGCATTCTCAATTTTCTTAATTGGGTCACCGGCTGCACGAATGTTTGTTAGGTTAACCCCAACCCCACCACCTAAACGAGATAGTTGAAGTGCTGAGTTGATTGTACGACCAATTGAGTTCATGTCATCTGTTGCTTGGATTAAGAAACAAGAAACCAATTCTCCACGACGTTTACGACCAGCATTTAGGAAGGTAGGTGTCGCTGGTTGGTATCGTTGGTTGATCATTTCATCACGTAAATCGCTCGCTACTTGCTCGTCACCATTTGCTAAATATAAAGCAGTAAACACGATACGGTCTTCGTAACGCTCTAAATAACGTTTACCGTCGTTTGTTTTTAGTGCGTATTGTGTATAGAATTTGTAGGCGCTCATGAACGATTTGAAACGGAATTTGAAGTCATATGTTTCCTGCATTAAACGTTTCACAAATTCACGGTCGTATAAATTCAAGAACCCTTCTTCTAAGTAGTCATGTTCAACTAAGTAGTCGATCTTTTCATCTAAAGTATAGAAGAATACGGTATTTGGGTTAACGTGCTCTAAAAAGTAAGCCCGTACCGCTTCTTTATCTTTCTCGATTTGAATTTTTCCGTCTAGTGGACGGTTAACTTCGTTATTCAGCTTGAAATATGTAATTTCTTTTTCTTGTACTACTGCTTTAGGTTGGTCCAATTTCATTCACCTTTTCTTTCATAATTGTAACGTCGTTCACATTTCCCTGGAATTCAAAAGTTAACAGCAAAGGTACATTATACGCTTCTGCGAGATCTTTTGCAGTAAAACAATAAAGTTCATTGAAATTTAAATTTCCTGAACCACAAACGCCTTTTAAATACGTTAGATTCTGACCAGTTTCAATAAAATCATTTAGTATTTCGGTTACTTCAATATCATAAGTTGGAGCAATCACGATATAGGGTTCGTTAATTTCTTGAAAAGCATTATCCATTGTAATTCTCAGGCTATCCATTTCAAGTTTATTTACAAACTTGTGTGTCTGTCCGGTTAGAGACATGTACACAATTTTCACATCACATTCCTCCTATTCAAAAAAAACGACACCACTACATGTAGTGGTGTATTTATGTTACATATAACTATATATTGTTCATTCTGTAATTTCAACTATTTAAGACCGGTATTGTTTCTGGAAAAAATAAACCAATTCAGATAGCCAGACGTTATTATAAAATACAATCATCAGTCTAAGCCAACAATTAAGGCAATTCATCTGAAGCTTAAATAATTATTCGGGCCTTTTTTGCCCACAAATAAATCCTTTGCTTGGAAATTTTATTTTAAATTATGAGATGATTTATACAAAAAATGTTTTAAGTCTATTTTTTACAAATCTATTATTATAAATTAACTACAGAAAATCCATTTGACTTGCTTTTATCCATCTACAAATGTAAACTTAAATTGATTCAATCATCTGATATCTACTACTGAAAGGAGTCAGCGATGACAAGCAATATTATCCAAGAAAAAAGGCAAGATTTCCAAGATGTTTCCGCTGCTGAGTGGGAAGTCATGCGGGTCGTATGGGCGCAAAAAGAAACGAATTCCCGCACCATTATCTCCTCTTTAGAGGACAAAAAAGATTGGAAAGCCGCAACGATTAAGACCTTAATTGGCCGCCTAACTAAAAAGAACTGGCTAGAAACGACTAAAAACGGTAAATCATTCATTTACCGTCCGGCAATCGATGAAGACACTGCCTTAGAAAACCAAGCACAGACCCTATTAAATGGTTGGTGTAATACCGATGCTGACAAGGTGATTTCTGCACTTATTCAAGCCTCTGTATTAGACGATAAGATGAAGGATAATATCCTCAATGCCCTAGACAAAGCCACTTACGTTGACCATGTTACTTGTAATTGTGCGCCCGGTCAATGTATCCACCATCCAGAAACCCATTAACCATCTATTCTGACACTTGCCAATCAATTGGTATCCGTCCTGATTTTTCAAGCAATTCATTTGCCTTGGAAAATGGCTTAGTCCCGAAAAAGCCACGTGAGGCGGATAAGGGACTCGGGTGTACTGAACTTAGAATGTAATGTTTATTTTCATCAATTAAGGTAGCTTTGACCTTTGCTGAATTGCCCCATAAAATAAAGACAATGGGTTCAGACGCTTGATTTAAGGCACTGATAGCCGCATCGGTTAAAACTTCCCAACCTTTACCTTTATGGGCATTAGCGTTTGAATCTGGCACTGTTAAGACCGCGTTCAATAATAGGACACCTTGATCAGCCCACTGTCTTAAATCACCATGACTAGCAGGTTGGATATCTAGATCTGACTGCAGTTCTTTATAGATGTTTCGTAATGAAGGTGGAATCTTCACACCTTTGTTGACTGAAAAACTCAATCCTTGCGCTTGACCTGGTTGATGGTAGGGATCTTGTCCTAGGATGACTACTTTCACTTGGTCAAATGGTGTATGCTCAAAAGCTGCATAGATATGATTTTGGTCTGGGTAAACCGGGCCTTTTTCATATGCTTGTATGATAAAATCTTCGAATCGTTTAAAATTCTCAGACTCCAATACTGGCGCTAATGCTTTGGCCCAGTCACTTGGCATCTTCCCTAATCGTGTCATGCTTTTCGCTCCTCTCTTCTTTATAGTCCATCTTTCATTATACCATGGATGACGTCTTTTGTAATTCACTGCCTAGTCAAACCCCTGGTTAGATTGGGCTGATATCTGTTTTTGCATGCACCGTTTGATTAGTGAATTTAAATTGACCGTGGTAAACTGAAATTAACTTAATTGAGATAGGAGCTTACAAATGATTGAATTGATTGTTTCAGATATGGATGGCACCTTGTTGGACGAAAATATGGATATTCCACAAGCAAATATTGATGCGATAATGCATACGTATAATAAAGGGATTCCATTTGTTGTATGTACTGGCCGTAATTTTACCGAAGCTAAAGTTAAATTGGATGAAGCGGGTATCCGTTGTCCGATTATCGGCTTGAACGGCTCAATCCTTTTTGACAGAAATGGAAAAGTAGAATACGAAGTGGATATCGATAACCAAACTGCCCTTGATATCCTGGATAAAGGCTATGAAGCGGGCTTTTATATGGAGGCCATGACCAGTAAAAATGTCTACTCATCTTCATTAGAGCAACGTATTCTTGCAATTACGGAACTGATTCACGAGATGAATCCGGAAATGTCATTAGAAGAAGCGAGAACGCGTGCAACCCAATCGAATGAGGTAACAACTATCGATTATCGTGATGATTTAAGAACTTTGATCACTGAAGAAGGTCAAGCCATTATAAAGATTACTTTCGTGGATGCTGATCCAGAAAACACCATTAAACCAATGGCTGCAGAACTAGGCGATAAATATCCTGATACCCATATCACCTCATCATTTAAGTACAATATTGAAATCAACCATGCTGATGGGACTAAGGGTAAGGCTGTTGAAAAATACTGTCAAGACCATGGGTACAACATCAATAATGTCGTGGCAGTTGGCGACAACTTCAATGACGTTTCTATGTTAAAATCTGCTGGCTATTCGTTCGCAATGGCCAATGCGGAACCGGAAGTAAAAACATACGCTAAATATGAAACAACTAGTAATTACGACGGTGGCGTGGCGAATGCCATTTACCAGTCACTGAAAATGGCTGAAAACGACTGAAATAC